>CAMDSI010000180.1 GCA_945906915.1 Spirosoma fluviale
ACATCTAATGCAGTAACGCTGAGCGCTACAGCTATTTATGGTTGGAAGAAATCAGAAAAAAATATGATTGGTACGGGTATTGCCAGAACCTACCGAGCTGGTAGATTATTGTATATTCCTGTATTGTTTTGGAACAAAACATTCAATGATAAATGGGGTATGGAATTACTTCTTCCAGCTAGAGGCTTTATCAGATACAATATCAATACCTCTAATATGATTCAAGCCGGATTTGAATTAGAAGGAAACCAATTTTCCATGCCTATACCTTCTACACAAAGAGATTTATTCTACATACAACGTGGAGAGCTTAAACCTAGAATTATGTGGGACAAAAAAATCACCGGTTTCTTATGGTTCAGCGCACAAGTGGGATTACGCTATAATTACCGATTTGATGTCATGAATAAATACGATGGAAAAGAAGATAACGAACGGTATTTTAGCAGCAAATTAGGGAATCCGCTCTTCGTCAATTTTAGTCTGAATTTTGTTTCTCCATAAAAAAAAGGCTCCTTATGAGCCTTTTTTTTATTACTTAGCTACTTGCCTTGTCCAAGTATCTGTTCTACCTATTAAAGAAACCCCAATATACCCTCGCACCTCTAATGTATTCGCATTAATTAAGCGCATTGTGGAGGAATAAGTATTTCCATTCTTAGGATCATAGATATTTCCATCCTCCCATAAATTATCTCCCTTAGGGACAAATCCCCAAATATTTATCAAGCCCAACACAGGTTTAGTCCTAGCAGTCGGCTCTTCATTATTCTTATCTAATTTAGCCTTACCTGTTTCTGGATCAATTGGTTCCTTTAACCAAACTACTTTACCCTGGTATTTACTTCCATTTTTATAAATTCTTACCATGGCATTACCCTCGCCTGATTTCCAAACGCCAATGATAGCATCTGGATTGGTTTCAAAGGCAGTCGATGTAAAAGATTGAAACAGAAGTCCAATAAAGACAAAGGATACTACTTTTTTAAATTGCAACATAGTTTTCATCATAGTGTGTATTTAGAGTTAAAAAGTTGTTTTCTGACCGGCCATCTTTTCGATATCGGCAACAGATCTAGGAGATCCTTTGGAAAGATTCACATTCCCCGTTTCCGTAATTAAAATGTCATCTTCGATACGAATACCAATATTCCACCATTTCTTATCGCATTTACTTCCTGCTGGAATATATATACCTGGTTCTACCGTTACCACAACTCCAGCCGCTAAAATGCGAGGGCCTAAATCATGTACATCTAAACCTAGGTGATGTGATGTCCCGTGAGGAAAATAGGTACGCGCTTCTTTCTCATTAGCCGCGATGCCTAATTTAATTAAACCTGCATTCACCACAGCGCGAGAGGCCGCATCTAAATCACTAAAAGGTGCGCCTGCTTTGCAAGCCGCAATACCTGCATCTTGAGCAGCTAGAACGATCTCGTACAAGGCTTTTTGAGCTTCGCTAAACTTTCCATTCGCCGGAACAGTTCGCGTGACGTCTGCCGAATAACCGTGGTATTCAGCTGCACAATCGCTCAATAAAAGATCGCCATCTTTGATAGTCTTCAAATTCGTAATATAATGCAAGACACAGGCGTTTTCAGCCGCACCATTGATGCTATTATAACCTGGATATTCTGAACCTGCGTTTTTGAAATGATACTCCATAATCGCCTGTGCCTGGTATTCTTTCATTCCTGGTTTAATCGCGCGCATCACATCATTATGCCCTAAAGCACTGATGGAAGCCGCTTTTTGGATTAAAGCAATCTCCTCTGGTAGTTTGATACCTCTTAAATTTCGTAAGGTATTTAAGGCAGATCTGGAGGCCAAAGGTTTAGCCGATGCAGTCACTAAACTATCTACCAACGAAGCCATACGTGATAAAGGATCTGGCTTCACCTGGTATTTAGTAAAGATTCCTTCCGAACGGTATAAGGTGTAAACTGAGTCTACAGCAGCTAAAGAAATGGAAGAGGCATTAAATTGATCATTAATGAATACATTTTCCATCTTACTCTTAGCTTTGAAGCCTTCAGTACCTAAAATTTTACCTGTCCAAAGTTCTTTAAATGGATCACGGTTTTGAACAAAAATAAATTCTGTTCCCGTTTTGCCTAATAGGGTTACTGGCTGCTTGAATAACAATAAAACAGCATTAGGCTCTTCTAATCCAGTTAAATAATAGAAATTCTTGTTCTGTGCATATTGAAACTCGGTGTCATTACTACGTTGACGAGTCTGAGAGGCAAAAAAGATCCCCACACCTTTTTCAGACATCTTTTCCTTAAAGGCAGCACGACGACCTGCGTGAAATTCTGGGCTTAAATAATCCGTCGGATAATCTTGAGCGATAGCAGATTGCAATGACAAAGTCGCGAACAATCCGATGATGAGGTGTTTGATTTTCATTTGAAAATAGAATTTTGAAGTAGAAAGATAATAAAAAAGGCTCCACTTGGAGCCTTTCAATTAATTTTTTTGGCCAAAATACCGACTCAGCCAGAAACCGCATAATCCCCAAGCCACAATAGCATCGATCATTTGCGCTCTTAAATCATATACAGGATACCAAATGTGTTCCGTGTAAGGAATATTACAAAATGCCAATATACCTACAGCGATGGAAACCCCAACAATCGTCGACCTGCGTGGAATCTTTAATTTAGATATAATCCATACGAGTAAAAACACCATAAATACATCCACTATAAATCCGCGAATCATATTCATATTCATATCTGTAGTATAGGAGGAATAATAGATAACCCGCGCCCAAGGCTTACCCGCAATGGATTTCGTAAAGCCTTCTAGCTCATCCATCGATTGATTATGACTCATTCGTGGCATAATATAGCCACCAGGTTCTAATTCGATTTTATGCAAATAGTTTAATACGGAGTCCTGCTTAGCGGTGTATTGTTGTACGGGCTCATGTAAATTGAAAGCTACATGAGATAAAGTCTGCCAAATAAAGATGATTAATCCGCCTACTAAAGAACCAATAATTACTTTTTTCATTGGGTTATTTATTTATTGAACGGCTAAACTAAGAATAAAATCCTAAACCCTATCAATAATATGCTATTTAGCTCTTAAGATTTCAGAACCTGCTAATAAATAACACCCGACACCAAAATCCTCAAAATTAGGGACCGAGGTTTTTGTTACTGGTTGAGAATCCTTTGGCTCCTTCCCTGTTCCTTGTACATAGGATAAGAAACCAGTGGGTTGAACACAGGAATCAATGGCTTTCCAGCCTTTATCGACTGATTTTTGGTATTTCGAGGCAGGCAATAATCCTTGACGAATGCCCCATGACAGGCCATAAACAAATAAAGCGGATCCGGTTAATTCTGGACCACCATAATTCGATTCATCCGTCAAACTCACATTAAAAAATCCATCCTTACGTTGTAGAGGTAATAATGCCGCTGCCATATCTTGAAAATCTTTTACATATTCTGCTCGATAAGGCGCAATAGCAGGCAGTAAATCTAGCGTCCTAGCTAAAGCGGCAAACACCCATCCATTGCCTCTAGACCAATAGCAATTAGTTCCATTAGGCTCTTTATAGGGCGGAATGAAGTCTTTGTCTCTCCACCATAAATGCTCCTGCTGATTATACAATTTGACTTTTGTGTCCGTGTATAAATCGTGCATTTTCTTAAAATACCGATCATCTTTAAATCGAAGACCAAGACGCGTGTATACCGGCATGCTCATTTGGAGGCAATCTACCCAAGACCAATCGTTCGACTTTTCGGTCGCGACCATATTATCTATATTCTCTTTAATCGGCTTAATACGTGCAGAATCAGCCTTTAAATCAAATAAGTCCAAATAAACCTGACCGCAGGCCTGGTCATCCGCGTTTCTTGTTTTTAACCCATTACGCAAAGACCAGTGGTGAAACTCTCCCCAATCCTCCATGTATTTCAGGTCAGACGCTTTAGGATCTAACTTATATAACTCGATTAATCCCTCATAAAAGACGGAACGAGTCCAAATATTGGAGGGACGCGTCTTATCAGGGCTCACGATTACCTTAGTCACATCAGGCCAAATACCTTGAAAATAAGATTTTGCCAAATGCATATTTGCCAGTACCTGTGTGCGATCCGGCTTT
>CAMDSI010000181.1 GCA_945906915.1 Spirosoma fluviale
CCAGAAACGAATGTATATTGGGGTTCTGAGAAGAAATGGTTAGACGATTCAAATCGCTACTCAGGCGATCGCAAATTAGAAATGCCTTTAGCAGCAGTTCAAATGGGCTTAATCTATGTGAATCCAGAAGGCCCTAAAGGTGTCCCGGATCCAGTAGCTTCGGCGAAAGATATCCGTGAGACTTTTGGCCGTATGGCGATGAACGATGAGGAAACAGTGGCGTTAATCGCGGGTGGTCATACTTTCGGTAAAACACACGGTGCAGGACCTGCAACGAATGTGGGTGACAATCCAGAATCAGCGGGCATCGAAGAGCAAGGTTTAGGCTGGAAAAGCACCTACAAATCAGGAAAAGGAAAAGACGCGATCACGTCAGGTTTAGAGGTGACGTGGACTTCGACACCTACAGCGTGGGGTATCGGATACTTGCAATTATTGTTCAATAACGAGTGGACTTTAGAAAAAAGCCCGGCAGGTGCAAACCAGTGGATTGCGAAAGATAGTCCAAACATCATCCCAGATGCCTTTGATAAAAATGTCTTCCACAAGCCGACGATGTTAACAACGGATATCGCTTTACGCGTTGATCCTGCTTACGAGAAAATTTCTAAAAACTTTTTAGAGAATCCGGAGGTATTTGCGAAGGCTTTTGCCAAAGCATGGTTCAAATTAACGCACCGCGATATGGGCCCTAGCTCGACGTATTTAGGACCAGAAATTCCGAAAGAGGAATTGGTTTGGCAAGATCCGATTCCAGCAGTAAACCACGAGGTTATCAATGCAGCGGATATCGCGGCTTTGAAAGTGAAATTATTGAATTCGGGTTTAACGGTTAGCGAATTAGTTTCGACGGCTTGGGCTTCGGCTTCGACGTACCGTCACTCGGATCGCCGTGGTGGTGCGAATGGTGCGCGTATTCGCTTATTGCCACAACGTAATTGGGAGGTAAATAATCCGAAGCAATTAGAAAAGGTCTTAGCGGTTTTGGAAAAAATTCAGCAAGATTTTAATGCCAAAGCAGGCAAGAAAAAAGTCTCCATTGCCGACTTAATCGTCTTAGGTGGTTCTGCAGCAGTAGAAAAAGCAGCAGCGAATGCAGGTGTGAAAACATCGGTTCCATTTACGCCAGGTCGTATGGATGCGTCACAAGCGCAAACGGATGTGGCATCGGTGAACTTATTAGAGCCAATGGGTGATGGTTTCCGTAACTACTTAAAAACGCGTTATATGCTATCGACGGAAGAGATCTTCATAGACAAAGCGCAATTATTAACGTTAACCGCGCCAGAAATGACGGTATTAACCGGTGGTATGCGTGTATTGAATACGAATTTTAATGGTTCGAAGCACGGCGTGTTTACCACGAAAAAAGACGCATTAACGAATGATTTCTTCGTGAACTTATTGGAGATGGGAACGACTTGGAAGCCAACGAACGACACGAAAGAAGAGTTCGCGGGAACGAATACAAAAACAGGAGCTCCAGTTGCGACAGCGACACGTGCTGACTTGATTTTTGGTTCGAACTCAGAGCTTCGTGCGCTTGCTGAAGTCTATGCAACGAAAGATGCGCAAACTAAGTTTGTGAAGGATTTCGTAGCGGCGTGGACGAAGGTGATGAACCTAGATCGTTTCGATTTGCAGTATAAATAGTTTTTTAGGTTGAGTTTTAAGCCAGCTGCTCGAAAGGGTGGCTGGCTTTTATCTTTTAAAATTCTCGATGGCTTTATGCGAACCATCGCAACTCGGCTTACGCTTCGTTAAACCACAAATGCAATCGGTAATTCCGATGCCTTTTAAGATGTACTTTTCGTTTTTCTCAATGCGAGAGGTGCGTGTTTCCGATTGTTTGCCGTCTGAAAAAAATCGTAAATAGGCTCTTTGTCGACCTGGAGTTAACTTTTCGAAAGCAGCTTTCAAAGCGGGTTTCGCGGCAAAAATGGTGCCTAATTCTTCTGGATAAGGGATCTCTGCTGGCTTCTCTAATTTAATTCCGAGCTTTTCTACCTCGATGGCTTCTAGGACATAGGCTTTAATTAGGTCTTCTTTGGCCAAAATCTCCTCCACCGAACTGAACTTCATCCAGCGACCTAATTGCGTATGCTCTCCGGGTTTAATCAATATCCCCTCCTCGTCTTGAAGTAGCGCTCCATTGAAAAAATTCAAGGCACAATGTTCTTTTAAACTAGAAATAGCTATGCTATTTTTCGAGCCCACCATATAAACCGGCGTCCGCCATTTATAGGTTTCCACCAGTAAACAATCGAGTAGTATTCTACGCAAAAAGGCCATTTCAGCAGACCACTTGTCGGCACTTTGTATGAATTCGTCTACTTTCGGGTTTTTCATATGATTAGAAATGGCTGCGGATTTGCTTTCCTATGCAAAGAAAGAAAAAACCTATGAAATCACGTATCCTTTTGGCCTTGCTTTTTGCATCTGGCTCTCTATTTGCACAAACGCAACCTGTGTTAGTGGCCATGAAAGCGCCTACTTTACGTATCGGAAAATTATCGTTTAAAGATTTAAACAAGAATAATAAACTGGACAAATACGAGGACTGGCGTTTGTCTGCTTCGGAGCGCGCGAAAGATTTAGTTGCTCAGATGACTTTGGAGGAGAAAGTGGGCTTTATGCTGATTAGTACGACCCGCATGGGAGGAGATCAAGTTTTCAATAATGGGGTTCAAGGTAGTGCTGGACCTCGACCGAAAATCACGGAAGGCTTTAACGAAGAAGATCAGGTACAAAGTACCAATATGTTTACCCGAAAACCATTAGCATCGCCTAATATGGGCGCCGCTGGTACGACTAAAGGGGTAACACAATTTCACCTTCGCCATTTCATTTTGCGGGCGAATGCTGAGCCGGCGATTTTGGCCAAATGGTCGAATAATCTACAAGAACTTTGTGAGTCAACGCGCCTGGGAATCCCGGCTATCGTTGCTTCCAATCCGCGTAACCACGTGACGACGGATGCATCCGTAGGACTTAGTGTGGGTGTAACATCCTTCTCTAAATGGCCCGGTGAATTAGGTTTGGCGGCCATGCGTGACTTTAGTTTAACGCGCAAATTTGCGGAAACGGCAGCCACCGAATGGCGCGCCGTAGGCCTTAGAAAAGGCTATATGTATATGGCTGATCTAGCTACAGAACCACGCTGGGGACGCGTAGAAGGAACTTTTGGCGAGGATGCCGATTTAGCTTCGAATATGATTACGCAAATTGTTTTAGGATTCCAGGGAACTAAACTATCGTCTTCGTCTGTGGCAATGACCACAAAACACTTTCCAGGCGGTGGTCCGCAAGAAAATGGACAAGATTCCCACTTCGACTGGGGAAAATTTGCACATTATCCAGGTGGCATGTTTGACTTCCACGTAAAGCCATTTAAAGCGGCGATTGCGGCTGGAACTTCAGCCATTATGCCCTACTATTCTGCACCAAAAGGCAAGGAATTCGAAGAGGTGGGATTCTCGTTTAACAAAGCCATGATAGGGGATTTATTGCAAGGTAAATTAGGTTTCAAGGGCATTATCAATTCCGATACGGGTCCTATTGAAATGATGCCTTGGGGCGTGGAAAACATCACGATTCCAGAGCGTTACCAAAAAGCACTCAACGCAGGGGTAGATATCTTCTCGGGTTCAGCTGATCCAACTACCTTGATCGAAGTGGTGAAAAAAGGAATGGTTTCAGAGGAACGAATTAATCAGTCGGTAGCTAAATTATTGAAAGAGAAATTCGATTTAGGTCTATTCGAGAACCCATACGTGAATGTGGAAGACGCGGTGAAAATTGTGGGTAATAAGGAGGCGACTGCTGCTGCGGATTTGGCCTTACGTAAATCGATCGTGCTTTTACGCAACGACGAAAAACGTTTGCCTATCGCTAAGAAGACCAAAGTCTATTTCGAGACCTATTTCAATTCCGGTCGCAACCCAGCGGAGGCGATCAAGGTCGCTAAACCAACCTACGCGGGATTAGAATTCGTGAACACGAAGGAAGAAGCTGATGTGGTTTTATTGTGGTTAATTCCCTCTGCCGGTGGTTTATTTAGCTCGCAAGG
>CAMDSI010000182.1 GCA_945906915.1 Spirosoma fluviale
ACACATTCGGTGTCATTTGCGTCTGAAATAGCCTTCTGTTTTCTTCTAAAAATAATACGTCATTATAATGTGACGATCGATTTAGTTCTTTTGCCCTAGCTAATGCCTTGGGAGAACAAATGACTATGCCCATTCCGGCAGGAATTCCGATGCATTTCTGCACGGAGGCAAGCCAAACATCTGCCTCATTCCACGGTAATTCAATGCCGCCCATCGAGGAAGTGGCATCCACAGCAATGAGGGCATCATTAGCTAGTTGATAATCTGCTCGGCGTATTTGTTGACCGGTTCCATTCGATGTTTCACTTTGGACTAAACAAAGCGTATCGCCCTGAATGGGCCCTATTTGACGACTGACTTCGACTAAGCTTTGGTCTATGGAGAATTCAAAAGATTCAGCAACTGCCACAGCATAATGGGCCCATTTTTTGCCAAAAGCACCATTGTAGAAGTGAGTTGACTTTTCTCTAACTAGCGATTGAATGACGATTTCCCAGGCCTCAGTGGCCGAAGAAACGAAATAGATGTTATAATTTGAAGGAATATTCCATTTCTGATGCAACTCCTGAAAGGTAGCTTCTAGCAATCTTTCGAATCGCTCACTTCTGTGATTGATGCTGACAATACCCTGCTCAAAAGCCTCTTGAATGTATCCAAGGGCCTCTGGATGAACCTTAGAGGGGCCAGGGTAGAAGGATAACATGGGTTAAATAAAGGAATAAAGACCTAACTCGTAACCACGAAGGCCAAAACCAACAATAATTCCCTTTGCCTTAGGGCTTAAATAGCTGTGATGACGAAAATCTTCTCTAGCGTGTACATTCGAAATATGAATTTCAATGACCGGAGTTTTAATCGCCGCAACCGCATCGCCCAAAGCCACCGAAGTATGGGTGTAACCGCCTGCATTGAATAAAATTCCATCGTAGCTGAATCCTACCTCGTGTAATTTATTTATGAGAACACCCTCTTCATTCGATTGAAAATAGAAGATTTCTAGTTGCTCTCCGAATTTATCTTGTAAGATTTCCAAAAACTGTTCGAAAGTCTGCGCCCCATAAATTTCAGGTTCACGAGTGCCTAATAAATTTAAATTAGGGCCATTCAGGATCAATATTTTCTTTCTTACCATATTTAAAAAGGGACATGCGGTGTAAAAATACGTAATTACTTTAAATTTACGGGATTCTAAAGATAAAATGTCGATGTGGGATGTAGAAATCCAGGCTTTTGGTGATTACTTGAAAATAGAACGGGGCTTGTCAAAACATTCCCATGAAGCCTACTTACGCGATATTCACAAGTTGGCGTCCTATTTATCCGCTAACCCCATCGCCATTAATCAAGTGGAGGAATCTCACTTATTGGCATTTTTGAAAGATTTACATGCTTTAGGGGTCGAAGCCAGCACTCAATCTAGAACCTTATCCGGAATTCGGGCTTTTTTTCAATTTCTTGTCTTCGACGGAACCTTAAAAGCAGATCCTACGATTCACGTAAAGAATCCCCAAATGGGTCGCAAACTTCCAGACACACTTTCTTTCGACGAAATCACTGCCATACTCGATCAAGCTAACCTTTCCAGTCCAGAAGGCGTTCGTAATCGCGCGATGTTAGAATTTCTTTATGGTGCCGGATTACGTGTATCAGAATTAATTGGCCTTAAAAGAGACGATATTTATGAAGACCAGGGCTTCATTAAAGTGCGTGGAAAAGGGGACAAAGAACGCCTAGTTCCCGCCGGTCGCGATGCGTTCAAGTATTTGAATTTGTATTTAGAATCTGTTCGACCCTCCGTTCCCGTCAAGAAAGATTCAACTCATATCGTATTCCTAAATAGGAGAGGATCTGGTCTAAGTCGGGTAATGGTTTTCTTGATTTGCAAAGACCTTGCTGCAAAAGCAGGCGTCACGAAAGTGATAAGCCCTCACACGTTTCGCCATTCATTTGCGACGCATTTGATTGAAGGCGGTGCAGACTTGCGCGCTGTTCAGGAGATGTTAGGTCACGAATCTATTCTAACCACGGAGATTTATACGCATTTGGACCGGGCGTATTTGACGCAGATGGTGCAGGATTTTCATCCTTTTTCAAAGTTAGATAGGAGATAAGAGAGTATAGAGTAAAGATAAATTATCTCCTATCTCTACTTTATAATCTATACTCTACAATCTCTACTCTCTAATCTCCGACCCCTCCTCCGGAAAAGGAATAAATACAAAATTGGTAAACTGTCCATCTACCACGAAGAGGCAGGCGAATTCTTCGATGTCTTTGAAGTTTTGGACAAAAAGTTCCATATTTTCCTCTGCGATGAGTTTGCGTTGAACGAATTCTTCCATCATCGAGGCGTGGTAATTCCACTTATTTTCGTTCAATTCAGCCACGCCGATCAGTTTTTGACCAATTTCGATTGGGCGTTGTGAGGTGACGAAGATGGGAAAATCGGAGAAACCGCGCTTTTTGATTTGGTAGGATGCTTCTTTCAAGGCGTCTGCGACTTTGATAAAATCGGATGAAATAAGTCCTAAATATTTCCCATTTAAATCGGGGGAATTAGGTGCATTCGAGAGGGCGGTGTAATCTTCGATCATAATTTTAACTCTTACTTAGTAACAATAATTGAATGTCTTTCACGGATTTATGGAATAATTTTCCGGTGCTGGCTTGTGTGACGTAGCCTCGGTAGCAGAATACGCCTTTCATGAAGGATTTTCCTTGCCAAAGCATTTCTTCCACACCCCCGGTTTTTCCTGCCTTCAAGATAAACGAAGTCATCAGGTTGCTCATAGCTAAGCTAGATGTGTGAGCTACTAGCGAAGGAATATTAGGTACGCAATAGTGCGTGACACCGTATTTTTCAAAGGTGGGCTTGTGAATGGTGCTCGCCTCAGAAGTCTCAAAACAGCCTCCTTGGTCGATGCAAACATCTAAAATTAAAGTGCCTGAATTCAGTTTGCTGACCATTTCTTCCGTTACGATGCAGGGAGTAATGCCGGTGTCTGAACGAAGAGCGCCTACGATGATTTGGGCGTCTTGCAGGGCTTTAGCTAGGTTTTCGGAGTCAATTACCTGAGTTACGATTGGGAAACCTAGTGCTGATTTAAGGCGTTGCAGTTTGTAAATATCCTTGTCAAAAACTTGAAACTGAATGCCCGCGCTCGCTGCCGCTCGCGCCACCTGTTCCACGACTTGTCCAGCACCCAAAAGAACCATTTTGCAAGGCGGAACGCCTGTTACATTGCCTAGCAACAATCCTTTTTTCTTTTGGATTAAATCGGTGGCAATTGGTAAAATCAATTGCCCGGCGATTTCGGCCATTATTTTAATGAAGGGAAATCCTCCTCCATTGTCTTCAATAAATTCAAGACCGATGGCCATCAATTTCTTTTTATTGATCGCATCGATTATTTCTGAGGATAAATGATGGTAGGAGGCACTCGAAATAAAAGCTTGCCCCTCTTTCATTCGGGAGATTTCATCTACATTAGGCGGAGTGATTTTCAGTGTTAAGGTACTCTGCCAAATCATCGCCACATCCTCACTCACACTCGCTCCTGCTAGTAAATAATCTGCATCGCTAAATCCAGCTCTCTCTCCTGCACCTTTTTCGATGACAATTTCATGACCGTTATTGGTCAATAAAGTCACCGCTTGTGGGCTTAGTGAGATCCGATTTTCGGAAGGGTCGGACTCTTTAGGGAGGCTGATGCGGATGCTTTGGGCATTCTGCTTCGTCCACGCCATCGCCTCTAAAGGAGCTATTCCCTGCTTAGAAAGTAATTCCTGAAATGGATTGTGCTCTAATATCTTCGCCATACGACTTCTAATTTACGGTGTGCGTCATCGACATGTGAGACGTTCAATTCGAGATGTTCAAACGTCCAAAACTCCTCCGCCTGCTCTGGCCATTCAATTAAACACACATGTCCAGAGTCTAAATATTCTTCTAATCCGATATCAAAAGCCTCTTGAGCGTTCTTTAATCGGTATAAATCAAAGTGATAAATGGGTTTCCCTTGGCCATCCACATATTCGTTTACAAGCGAAAAAGTAGGGCTTTG
>CAMDSI010000183.1 GCA_945906915.1 Spirosoma fluviale
CCATTGGCATTTAAATTAGCTTTAGCGGACATGGATGTGCGTGTTTCGGCATCGAGTGTCCATCCACAAGCAGCTCACCCGAAAATCAGTGTGATAGAATTCAGAGCCGAGCCAGATATGCCGGCTGAGAATTGGTCATCGATGAATGACGCGGAAGTCCAAATTTGGGCGATTCCACCTCGTCGCAAGAAAAATTCAGAAGAAACTTATTTAGCTATTTTACAGGAATGGGTAGATAATTTGTCTAAAACCTCTGTAAAAAAGCTCATTTTTCTTTCTTCTACCTCGGTTTATGCGAATGTGTCAGACACCGTTGATGAGAATTCAGGTATTAATGATGATTCGTTGATGGCCAAAGCCGAAGCAATCGTTTCCTCTTCCAAAGTTCCTTCTGTCATCTTACGATTAGCGGGTTTAATGGGCGGCGATCGTTATGTGGCTAAGTATTTTTCTGGCAAACGAAATGACGGTGCAAATTGCCCGATCAATTATGTGCACAAAGATGATGTGGTTGCTTTGATTTCATTAACTGCAGAGAAAATCGATTCAGGTATTTATAATATTGTGGCTCCCATACATCCTACGAAAGGAGAAGTAGGCGAAAACGACATTGAACGCCGCGGTATGCCGGCTGGCTATTGGGATTATTCTGTTACTTGTTTAGGCGGAAAGGTAGTTTCAGGCGATAAAATCTGCCAAGAATTGAAATACGAATTCAGATGGCCGGATCCGCTTCAATTTCCTATTTAACAAATAGCAAAGACCAAAGAGCAAAGTTCAAAGAAGAATGGAGTTAATGGTAAATGGTAAGCGGTAAATGGTGAATGATTTTTAGTACCAATTTATTCTCGTCGAAACGCTTTAGAGAGCAGAAATAAGAGAGTATAGAGAAGAGAGAAGAAGTGGAATACTTTTAAGCTTTTTGTGGATACCTAATCAGAAAATATTTGCGCAGCGACCTTTTCCATTAGGTATCCACAAAAAGCTTAAAGAGAAGTTTCCAATTCTTTCACTGCTAACCATGCCATTAACCCCGGTCCAATTTCCAGCGCTTTTTCATCAATATCAAAACTCGGCGTGTGCACTCCGCTTTTAATTCCTCGCTCTTCGTTGCGAATTCCTAAACGATAGAAACAGGCGTCTACGTGGTGAGTATAGAAAGCGAAGTCTTCGCCTGCCATCCATAGATCGAGATCGACTACGTTTTCGGCTCCCATATATTCGATGGCAGCGGCTTTAGAACGGCGAGTCAGTTCTGGGTTATTTTGTAAGAAAGGATATCCTTTTACAACTTCGAATTCCACCCGGCCGCCCATCGCGTCTGCGATGCCTTCGGCGAGTTTTTTCATTTTCTCTAGACCCTCAGCGCGCCAAATTTCGTCCATAGCGCGGAAAGTACCGGCGATATTCACTTCGTTTGGAATGACATTTGTGGCTCCTAGGCCTTCGATTTTGCCAAAACTTAAGACGGATGGAAGTTTCGGGTTCTTATTTCTGGAGATAATTTGTTGCATCGCCACGATGATGTGGGAGGCGATCAGAATCGGATCGATACAGGCATCGGGCATAGCGCCGTGCCCTCCTTTGCCGATTACTTTAATATAGATTTCATCCGTGCTGGCCATGTACATTCCCTCGCGGAAACCGATTTTGCCTACCGGAACATTGGTGGCGACGTGTTGGCCAAAAATGCTCGCAGGTGTCGGGTTTTGCAAGGCGCCTTCTTTTATCATGATACTTGCTCCGCCAGGTGCTTTTTCTTCTGCCGGCTGGAAAAGTAATTTGATGGTGCCTTCGAATTCGCCGCGGACCTGCTGTAAAATGTGGGCTGTTCCTAAAAGGGACGCGGTATGGACATCGTGACCGCAGGCGTGCATTACACCAGGATTTTTAGATTTATAGGGGACGTCGTTTGTTTCTAGAATGGGTAAGGCATCCATGTCAGCGCGAAGTGCGACGACTTTTTTGTCGGGATTTTTGCCTTTGATTTCGGCGATGAGGCCGGTGTTTGCGATTTTTTTAGTCTGAATCCCCATCCGCTCTAACTGTTTTAAAACATACGCTTGCGTCTGAAATTCCTGATAAGACAATTCCGGATTCGCGTGAATGTGGTGGCGATTTGCTAGGGTGTCTGGGGTGATTTCAGATGAAAGCTGTTTGATTTTTTCCAATAAAGAGGACATGGCAATTGTTTATTTTATACAAATCTACAAAATAGGACCTAATTCCTTGAATTCTTAACAAAAAAGCAATGCTAAACCCTTCCAATTCAGCCGATTATTTTTTAAATTGTTGAGCAAATTAAAACGGTTTGTCTATGGCTCAGAAAGTGTTAGTTTTAAATCAGGATTACAGCGCGCTTACGATTTGTTCCATGCCTAAGGCCTTTCTTTTGGTCTACTTAAATAAGGCAGAATTAGTCGCGGAATCAAAAACTGAAAAATTACACTCTGTTTCGAAAACTTTCCCCTATCCTTCGGTCATTCGCTTGCAGCGTTATGTCTATTTCCCCTTCAAAGGGGTGATGTTGAATCGCCAAAACATCTTAAAACGAGATAATTTTACCTGCCAATATTGTGGTTCGAAAGACTATTTGACGATGGATCATGTGTTGCCAAAATCACGTCAGGGGCGCACCTCGTGGGACAATTTGATTACAGCCTGCAAGTATTGTAATTCAAAGAAGGGGCATATGACTCCGGAAGAGGCGGGGATGGTTTTAACGCGCCAGCCATTTAGGCCATCTTTTGTTATGTTTTTGCGAAATTTTTCTGGAATTTTGGATCAACAATGGGCACCATTTGTGGGTGCTAAACTGGAGACCACCACATGAGTTTTAAAATATCGTTTATCGGAGCCGGCAATGTCACCTGGCATGTCGCAAAGGCCCTAGAAAATGCCGGAAATTCTGTTCAAGAAGTTTTTAGTCGAGAGCCATCAAAGGCAAAAGACTTGGTTTCTTATCTTTACAATGCGAAAGTGCAAGAAGATTTAGATTTCTCTGAATCAGCCGCCACCGTTTTTTTCTTGTGCGTACCAGAAACGGCCTATTCGGAAGTTTTGAAAGAATTATTATTGCCCAAATATGCCACCCTCATTCTCGTAACAGGTACATTTTCCTTAGCGGAGGCAAATTTATTATACGATCCAGCTCGAGAGAGCACGAACCAGATGGGGGTCTTTTTCCCCGTTCAACACCTCGAATCAGGTCGTAGAATCAAGTTAGATAACATGCCGATTTGCCTGGAGGTTTTAGTAGAGGAAACTCAAAATACCTTGGTCGCTTTGGCAAAAGACATCACAGATGCGATGTATTTAGTTAGTGGTGATGAGCGCAAAAAGATTCATAAGGCGATGCTTTTGGCAGGAGTTTTAACCCAAAACCTGTGGTCACATGCTCAGGAATTGCTGCAATCCATTGAATTAGAGCCGAGTTTATTGCACGGGATTGTTCAACAGCATGTTCAGGCATTTTTTACAGGCAAGCCGCTTTCGAAGGAAATTTCAGATCCGCATTTACGGGAAGTCAATTTCCAGATCAATCAAATCCTCGAGCGGAACCTTATTTAATCAAAGGTTTATCCATATTTTGGACCACGACATTCTTAGCGAATCCTAAAACGGTAATTTTGCCTGCTTCGGAAGTATAGAAATAGTATAGGCTATCTCCGGCGGTATTTTTTTGGATAGAGGGAGGAATATCTTGTTTTTGGCCTATCGAATAATCTAGCGCATCCATAATCTCCACCATCTTCGCATCTTGAAAAGTTAATTTCAAATTAGCTGGAGCTCCTACTCGAACAGAAATAGACAATGCTTTCGTCGCACTATCCAGTTTTGTGGCACCTTTAGATTGAATTTCTTGTCCCCACGTGTCCACTTGATTGACGATGTCTTGAGGTAAAACGCGCTTCACTTGTCTCGATTTCATCTCCTTCACGGCAGCCGCCGTATCAATACGTTGTGAAAAATCGCAGGCTTGTAAAGCGATTAAAGCGAAAAGGAGGGAAGCTGTTTTCATGGTTTTGGGAATTATATACAAAGGTATTCTAAACGA
>CAMDSI010000184.1 GCA_945906915.1 Spirosoma fluviale
ATCTTCTCTAAAATGGGTATTTCTACTTTGCAATCGTACCAAGGGGCTCAAATTTTTGAAATTTTGGGTATAGGCAAGGATGTCGTTGATACTTATTTTACTGGATCGATTTCACGAATTGGTGGAATTAGTTTAGATATCATAGCGAAAGAGGCTCTAATTAAGCACTCTTCTGGTTATCAATTATTGAAACAAGAATCTCCAAAATTAGAAGTAGGGGGTATCTACCAATGGAAACAAAGAGGCGAGGAACATTTATTTAATCCTGCCACAATCCATTTATTACAGCAAGCCACGAGGCAAAATGATTATGCCGTTTATAAAAAATATGCTCAATTAATTGATGACCAAAGTAAGAAGACCATTACATTACGTGGTTTACTTAAGTTTAAATCAAGTACGGCGATTTCAATCGATGAAGTGGAGCCTATTGAAAATATTTTAGCTCGTTTTGCGACTGGAGCAATGTCTTTCGGGTCTATTTCTTTTGAAGCTCATACGACATTAGCTATTGCGATGAACCGCATTGGTGGTAAATCTAACACAGGCGAAGGTGGTGAAGATCCAATTCGTTTTGAAAAAATGGCTAATGGGGATTCTATGAATTCAGCGATTAAGCAAGTAGCCTCGGGTAGATTCGGTGTGACGGCAAATTATTTAACGAATGCGAAAGAGCTTCAAATTAAAATGGCCCAGGGTGCTAAACCGGGCGAAGGTGGTCAGTTACCAGGACATAAAGTAGATGATTGGATAGGTAAAACGCGTCATAGTACGCCTGGTGTAGGTTTAATTTCTCCTCCACCACACCACGATATTTATTCTATTGAAGATTTAGCTCAGTTAATTTTTGACTTAAAGAACGCGAACAGAGCAGCCAGAATTTCAGTAAAATTAGTTTCTGAAGCTGGTGTAGGAACTATTGCAGCAGGTGTGGCGAAAGCACATGCGGATCATATTTTGATTGCTGGTTATGATGGCGGTACTGGAGCGTCTCCCTTGTCGTCTATTCGCCACGCTGGTTTACCTTGGGAACTTGGTTTAGCTGAAACTCACCAAACACTAGTTAAAAATAAGTTACGTGGTCGGGTTACAGTTCAAGCAGATGGCCAAATAAAAACGGGAAAAGATATTGCAGTAGCTGCCTTATTAGGGGCAGAAGAATTCGGTGTCGCGACCGCTGCTTTAGTTACAGCTGGATGTATAATGATGCGTAAGTGCCACTTGAATACCTGTCCGGTAGGAGTTGCAACAACAAATCCTGAATTAAGAGCTTTGTACACAGGTCAAGCAGAACATGTGGTGAATTTATTTCATTTCTTAGCGCAAGAATTGAGAGAGATTATGGCGGAACTAGGTTTCCGTAAATTAGAAGAGATGGTAGGACGTGTGGATTTATTGGAGATGAAAGATCTTTCAAGTCATTGGAAATTCAAGAATTTAGATTTAAGTCCCATTTTAGCACCTGCGGTTTTATCAGATGGAGTTGCTGTATTTAAGTCTGAAGAGCAGGATCATGGTTTATCAGAACAGATAGATTGGGAATTACTAAAAATAGCTCAGCCTGCGTTAGAGAAAGGCCAAGCAGTTTCTGCAGAACTTGATATTATCAATGTAAATCGTTCGGTAGGTACTATTTTATCTAATGAAATAACAAAAAAATACGGTGCTAAGGGCCTTCCAGCTGATACCATTCATATTAAATTTAAAGGTACAGCAGGACAGTCGTTTGGAGCCTTCTCTGTGAAGGGAATTAAATTTGAAATAGAGGGGGATGCGAATGATTACGTCGGTAAAGGATTATGTGGTGCTACCTTAGTGGCATATCCATCATCTGAGGCATCATTTAAAGCATCTGAAAACTCCATCATAGGTAATGTTTCCTTTTATGGCGCAACTTCTGGAGAGGCTTATCTAGCTGGTATGGCTGGAGAACGTTTTTGCGTAAGAAACTCAGGCGCTAAAGTGGTGGTAGAGGGAATAGGGGATCATGGTTGTGAGTATATGACCGGAGGTTTAGTTATTATTTTGGGTGATACGGGTAGAAACTTTGGTGCTGGTATGTCAGGCGGAGTAGCTTATATCTTAGATGAACAAAATAAGTTCGATGCTAAAGTAAATCGCGAAATGGTAGAAATTAGTGAATTAACGCCTGAAGACAAGAATATTATCTTGATGTATCTAGAAAAGCATGTGGCCTTAACTGGGTCTATTAAAGGAAAACAAGTCTTTGATAATTTTAATGCTTTAGCTAGTCAATTT
Source organism: Spirosoma fluviale (assembly GCA_945906915.1). Lineage (GTDB taxonomy): Bacteria > Bacteroidota > Bacteroidia > Cytophagales > Spirosomataceae > Aquirufa > Aquirufa fluvialis_D. The sequence continues at coordinate 2,260 of CAMDSI010000184.1, forward strand.
AAGAAAGTATTACCTGTTGATTACAAGAATGCTTTAAGCTCCCGGAAATTAACTATTTCAGATGTATTAGCAGATAAAGATCGAGTGTATCAAAATATTCAAGTAGATTTAAAATAAGAGAGAATGGGTAAGCCTACCGGATTTTTAGAAATTGACCGCATATTAGCCCCTAAAAGAGCTGTTTCTGAGCGTGTTAATGATTACAAAGAAATTGAACAAATCAATACTACAGCGGATACGGAAGCACAAGCCAGCCGTTGTATGGATTGCGGTACACCATTTTGTCATAATGGTTGCCCGCTTGGAAATATTATACCTGAATTTAATGATGCTGTTTATGAGCAAAATTGGAAATACGCTTATGATATTCTAAGCACCACTAATAATTTCCCAGAGTTTACAGGACGAATTTGTCCTGCTCCTTGCGAGTCATCTTGTGTTTTAGGTATTAATAAACCGGCAGTAGCTATTGAATTAATTGAGAAATCCATTATTGAGAAAGCTTATTCAGAGGGTTGGGTAATTCCCTTTGTGCCTAAAATACGTAGTGGTAAAAAAATTGCTGTTATTGGTTCTGGTCCAGCGGGTTTAGCGGCTGCTGCTCAATTAAATAAGGCAGGTCACTTAGTTTCGGTTTATGAGCGTGCTGATCAAATTGGTGGCTTATTACGTTATGGAATTCCTGATTTTAAATTAGATAAGTCTGTCGTTTCACGCCGGGTGGATGTGATGAAAAAAGAGGGTATTACCTTTATTACAAATGCAAATATTGGTACATCCGAGAAATTAGCCAATCTGACGAATGATTTTGATGCAGTCTTAATAGCTACAGGAAGTACGGTACCTCGCTTTATTCCAGCTAAAGGGGATGATGCGAAAGGAATTTATCCAGCAATGGAATTTTTATCTCAGCAGAATAAGCGTAATGCCGCGATTTCTCTAGAAGTGAACCATAAGGGTGAAGTTTATGGTAATAATGATATATACGCGAAAGGAAAGCATGTGGTCATAATTGGTGGGGGTGATACAGGTTCAGATTGTGTGGGTACGTCTAATCGGCATAAAGCTGCCTCTATAACGCAGATTGAAGTAATGCCTAAACCTCCAGTAGATAGAGCTTCCACTACTCCTTGGCCTAATTGGCCTTCTATGTTACGTACATCTACGTCGCATGACGAAGGTGTGGAGCGATTATGGTCGATAGCCTTACAGGAATATGTTAAAAATGATAAAGGTGAATTAGAAGCTCTGATTATTGGTGATATAGTTTACCAAATGAAGGAAGGGAAAATGGAGCAAGAAATTATCAATAGCAGAAAGATTCCTTGTGATTTAGCACTTATTGCTGCTGGATTTTTACATACGGATCATAATGATTTGTTTGAGCAGTTAAAGGCTGTGGGAGTGAAGTCAGACGAACGTGGTAATTTAACGGCAAGTTCAACATATCAATCTGATAATGAGAAAGTTTTCATCGCAGGTGATGCAAGACGTGGTCAATCTTTAGTGGTTTGGGCGATTTCCGAAGGTCGGGAGGCCGCTAGAAATATGGATTTATATTTAATGGGAAAAACGAATTTAGAAGGTAAATCTATCTCTAGTTTTGACCTTATGGCTAAATAATTTTTCAGCATAAATTTCATTTACTAAATATATTTAGTACATTTGTGCTCTCTTAAATGCTAGGAGAGATGCCTGAGAGGCCGAAAGGACATGTTTGCTAAACATGCGTACTGGTAACGGTACCGAGGGTTCGAATCCCTCTC
>CAMDSI010000185.1 GCA_945906915.1 Spirosoma fluviale
TACCGTACGAGACATCGTGTGGTTAATAGACTCATTGATTGTTTTGATCATCAATTCTTTATTTCCAAGATCAGCATCTAAACCAATCTCCTCTCGGATACGGTCAAATACTACCACGGTATCATTAATTGAATAACCAATCACCGTTAGTACCGCCGCAATAAATACTTGGTCAATTTCTAATTCGAAACCAAACAAACGAACGATACCCACCATGCCTAATACCACTAAGGTATCGTGAATCAAGGCAACAATACCACCTAATGAATATTGCCATTTACGGAAACGAATCAAGATGTAGATAAAGATAGCAATCAAGGCATAGAAGATCGAAACAAAAGATTGCATCAAAATATCATCCGCTACCGTTGCCCCTACTTTAGAAGTAGAAACAATCTTAGGCGACTGAGCTGAGAATTGCTTTAATCCAGTTTCTAAAGCCGTACGAACCGTATTGTTTGCCGTAACAGACTCATCTTCTACTAGATAAGATGTAGTCACTTTTAATTTCGTAGGACCATTGAACGTTTTCACTTCCACTCCTTTTCCACCGAAATCATCAGCCAAAGCTTCTTTCACTTTTCCTGATTCCACCGGCGTCGAGAATTCCACTACATACGAACGACCACCTTTGAAATCTACGCCTAGGTTAAATCCACCTTGCATAAATAACACGATAGCACCTGCAGCGATTAAAGCCCAAGAGAACCAATACGAATACTTACGCTTTCCGATGAAATCGAAGTTCATTCCTTTGAATAGATCACGCGAAATGAATGTTTCGAATGTCATTTCTTTCTCCTTACCTGCTTTGATTTGACGTTTAGCCATCCAATCAATTAAGATATGAGAAATATAAACCGAAGTAAATACAGAAGTAATTAAACCGATACAAAGCGTCACCCCGAAACCTTTTACAGAACCAGAACCGAAGATAATTAAGATCACACCGATCAATACCGTCGTGATGTTACCATCTAAAATCGCACTTAACGCTTTCTCGTAACCAATGTTAATGGCATCCAGCAAGCCTTTTCCTTTATGTAATTCCTCGCGGATACGCTCGTTAATCAATACGTTCGCATCGACCGCCATACCTAAGGTTAACACGATACCTGCGATACCAGGAAGGGTTAATGCTGCTTGAATTTGGACTAAAACACCGGCAATAAAGAAGACGTTAAAGAATAATGACAAATTCGCCATCCAACCCGGAGTGCCATAATAACCGATCATAAATATGATGACAAGTAAAAGACCTAAGCCCATCGACATGTATCCTTGATCAATTGACTCCGCTCCTAAAGAAGGACCGATGAACGCATCTTCTACGATACGTGTAGGAGCTGGTAATTTACCTGCTTTCAACACATTCGCTAAGTCTTTTGCCTCTTCTACCGAGAAGCTACCTGAGATCGAAGAACGACCACCTGGAATTTCTCCGTTAATCACTGGAGCAGAATATACATACCCATCTAATACGATCGCGATGCGACGTCCGATGTTTGCACCTGTCAAGTTTTTCCAAATACGAGCACCGGTTCCGTTCATCGCCATCGTTACCTCAGCACGACCTCCTTGATCGAAATCTTGCGCCGCATCCGTGATTACATCACCCTCTAAAGGAGCTGACTGGCCTTCGCCTTTCTTCAAAGCCTCTAATGAAAGAATGTCATCGCCATTTTTGGCTGGAATTCCTTTCGCTGCCCAAGCAAACGTTAAGTTCGCTGGGAACATCGCCTTCACTTCTGCACGAGCAAACAAAGCGTTCACACGAGCCGTGTCTTTTACATAAACACCGATGTTATTTCCTAAAGGCAAGAATAATTTCGTTAAAGCGGAACCTGCAGACGTATCTGCTTTTGCTTTTCCTGAATCTTTCTTAGCAGGTGCTGCAGCTAATTTATTTGCCAACGCATTCGCTGCCGTATCTTTAGTTGCCGGAGCCGCCGCTGTTGCAGCCGCCACTGGCGCTTTCGCTTCTTTATCTAATAAAGCACCTAAGGCATTTAAGCCTCCGCCGTACTCGTTTAATTCATAACACTCTACGAATTCTAATTTCGCAGCACCTGATAATAACTTGCGTGCACGCTCTGGATTCTCCACCCCTGGCAATTCTACCTGGATACGGTTCGTACCTGGTAGACGTTGGATGTTCGGATTAGCTACACCGAATTTATCGATACGTGCTTGGATAATCTTATAAACACGATCTACCGCACCGTCGATTTCCGCATCAATCACTTTCTTCACTTGTGAATCTGTCGATGTAGAGGAGATTTTTCCGCGGTTCACTGAATTAGCGAATACGGATGCCAAAGTTTGGTTAGGAGCTGCCTTCGCGAATTCTTCATAGAACAATTCATTAAACGATTGCGTAGAACTAGCCTGAGCTGCACCAGCCGCAGCTAATGCTTTCTCAAATGCTGGATCATTACTCTTTCCAGATAAAGCACGCAAGATCTCTGCTGGGGAAACCTCTAATACCGCGTGCAATCCACCTTCTAAGTCAAGACCTTTTTGCAAGGCATACTGAGTCACTTCTTGTAAGGTATATCCGATATAAACCGGTTGTTTCCAAAGGGAATCAATGAAATGTAAACGCTTCGCCGCATCTACTTTACCATCTGCAGAAGTTGCATATTGGATGGCTTGGTCTTTTAATTGACTGGACTTCCACGTAAACGATAGGAAGAATATACATAGGGCTGAAATAATTGTAGACAGCCAAATAATGGCACTTTTGTAACGCATAATCTAAATGGTTAATGGTGAATGGTAAATGAATGGTAAATGGTGAGTGGTAAATGGTAGACGATTCCTCAGCACTGACTACTGTCTACTGATCACTGTCTACTGATTACTGTTTTCTCACGGCGCCAGAGTGGCTATAAATTGAGTAAATAAAATCCGTAAGAATTGCGTGCGATGAGTGAAAGCAGGCAATTTAATCGCGCTTAATGAACGCGCAACAAAGAATTCTGTGGGGCTTGTAAAGTTCCAATCTTGTGGAAAATCAAGTTGTAGGTTCGTAGCGACTTGATAAACGTTCTGTTCCGCCTTTACAATCGTTTGCTTAGAGGTCTTCTCCGTCTTTACTGCACCTGTCTCGACTGCGAACAGCGAAATAGGCTTAGCCACCAGCCAAAATAGCACGGGGATAAACAGAATAAGATGAGATATTTTAACCTTCTTTTGCATTGTGGGTAGCAAAAATAGGATATTTTTCTTAGAAATCAATTCTCCGGGTAATTTTCGTAATTTTGGGTCGTAAAATACCCGCATGTTTAACTACAAAGAGCCTTCTTACGTCCAAGCCTTCATTCAATCAGCCCTTCGGGAAGATGTGGGTGGCGGTGACCATACCTCTCTTTCCACTGTTCCGGCAGACGCAAAAGGAACTGCGGAATTGAAGGTAAAAGACAGAGGCGTACTGGCTGGCGTGGAATTATCGTTGGCTATTTTCAAAGAGGTAGATTCAGCATTACAAGTAAAAGTGTTTATAAACGATGGTTCCTGGATCGAGCCAGGTCAAGTCGTTTTAGAGGTAAGCGGTTCTTCCCAATCCATATTGAAAGCGGAGCGTTTGGTCCTTAATTGTATGCAACGCATGTCAGGGATTGCAACTTATACGCGATCATTAGTGAACATCCTGGAAGGAACGAGAGCTAAATTATTAGATACTCGTAAAACGACTCCTAATTTTCGCTTAGCGGAAAAATGGGCTTGTCAGATCGGCGGCGCAGTCAATCACCGCTATGGATTGTTTGATATGATTTTGATTAAAGATAATCACGTGGATTTTGCGGGAGGAATTAAAGCAGCTTTGGAAAAAGCGTTCAGCTATAATCTAGGCTTGTCAAACCCCGTAGATGTGATGATTGAGGTGAGAAATGAAACAGAATTAGACGAAGTGCTAGCGATAGGTGGGGTAAAACGCATTATGTTAGATAATTTTACACCCGATCGCCTCCGCGATGCGATTAGAAAAATTGATGGACGTTTCGCGACAGAAGCGTCTGG
>CAMDSI010000186.1 GCA_945906915.1 Spirosoma fluviale
ATTTTTACAAAAGTGATGTAATGAAGCATGTTGTCTCTTCTTATCATCCTTAAAATTTTGTATATTTAGAGACAAACAACCAAAAATGCCTAATCAAATACAAGCCGGATTCGAGTTTGAAGCCATATTTCAAGAGGCTGCGATTGGCACCTTTTGCTTTTAGCGGAAGGGAGCTTTATTGTAATGGACTGTCCTTTTCTTTCTTTAATGTAGTATAGACCAATCTGTCTAAAAGTCCATTCATCCATTTGTTCAGGAATACCGTTAGTTTACCTTGGAAAGTTAAAACTAAGGTCTTCTTTTTCGCTTGAAATGCATCAGCTATTCGAGTAGCTACTTCTTCTGCTGACATCATATTTCCTTCATCTCGCATACTTTCCCCCGTTATTTTTCCCTCACTATTTAAGGAGGCGGCTCTGATATTAGATGCGGTGAATCCTGGACAAGCGATTAAAATGTGCACTCCTGTCTCTAATAATTCTGTTCTTAAGGCCTCAAGGAATCCATTCATAGCAAATTTAGAAGCGGAATAGCCCGTTCTAACCGGCAATCCTCTAAATCCAGCAATAGATGAAATACCTATTATTCCTCCTTTTACGGCTTTAATATGAGGCAATGCAGCATGGGTGGCGTATACCGTCCCCCAAAAATTAATATCCATTACTTGTTTCAGAACTTGTAGATCTACTGTTTCGAACATCGATCTCATGGAGATACCTGCGTTGTTAATTAATAGATCAATCCTGCCAAATAGTTGAATAACCTGATTTACCATCGCACGGGTTTGCTCTTCTGACGCGGAGTCGCATACGATACCTTTGGCGTTTATTCCTGCTGCTTTTAATTCTGCTTCTGCCGCGGTTAGATTCTGTTCGTTTCGTCCTGTAATGACTATTTGTGCCCCTTTTCTTCCGTATTCAAATGCTAATGCCTTCCCAATTCCTGAGGATGCTCCCGTAATGATAACAACTTGATTCTTCATACTAATAAATTTCCTTACGAAGTTAAGGTTTTATCTTGAATTGGTTGGCTTGACCATATAAAGCCGTATTTTTGTGCACATTTTTAGCCGTATGAGTCAGAAAAAAGAAAAGAAAGCCCCTGTGGTGTTGGAACAAATTGCCATATTGGATTTTGCCGCTGAGGCAAAGTGTATTGCCAAAGTGAACGATGAAGTGATTTTTGTACAAGGTGCCGTAGCTCCTGGAGATATCGCTGATTTACGTATTTTAAAGTCGAAGAAAAGCTTTAAACAAGCTCAAGCCATCAACATTCAAGCCCTTTCAAAACATCGTACAGACGTGGCTTGTAGCCATTTCGGTATTTGTGGTGGATGCAAATGGCAACACGTTTCTTATGAAGCCCAAATGGCCTTCAAAGCGCGTCAAGTAAAAGATAATTTGACTCGTATCTCGAAAGTGAAACTTCCCGAATTTCAACCAATTCTAGGTTCTGAAGAAACCTATTATTACCGCAATAAATTAGAATTCACTTTTTCTTGTGCCCGTTGGCTAACGGAGGATGAAATTGGTAAAGAAGATTTGGGATCTATGAATGCCCTAGGATTCCATGTTCCTGGCCGTTTTGATAAGATTTTGCCTGTCGATCATTGTCACTTACAACCCGATCCATCTAATGCGATTCGTAATGGTGTTCGTGATTTTGCTGATGCGAACGGTATCTCCTATTATGAATTGAAAAATCAAAAAGAAGGTGCTTTACGAAACCTGATTATCAGAAATACGGTTACCGATGAATGGATGGTTACCGTTCAGTTTGCCTATGCGACTGAAGAGGAAATTAATTTGGTGATGGAATATTTGAAGTCAACATTTCCGATGATTACCTCTTTAAATTATGTGGTAAACCAAAAAGGAAACGACACTTTCCATGATTTGGAAGTTATTTGTTACTACGGAAAACCTTTTATGGTAGAAACCATGGAGGATTTGAAGTTCCAAATTGGCCCTAAGTCCTTTTTCCAAACCAATGCCAAGCAAGCCCTTAAATTGTATCAATTGGTTCGTCAATATGCTGATTTACAAGGGAATGAAGTCGTTTATGATTTGTATACAGGCACGGGAACCATCGGTTTATTTCTAGCGAAACATGCTACTAAAGTAGTAGGTTTAGAATATGTTGAAATGGCAGTAGAGGATGCCCGTATTAATGCTGAATTAAATGGTATTAAGAATGCCACCTTCTTTGCAGGAGATATGAAAAAAGTATTGACGGAAGAATTTATTGCTATCCATGGCGCTCCAGACGTCATAATCACAGATCCTCCTCGTGCAGGAATGGATGTAGATGTAGTGAATCAAATTTTGGCAGTAAAGCCAGCGAAAATTGTTTATGTTTCTTGTAATCCGGCTACTCAGGCACGTGATTTAGCATTATTAGATGCCTCCTATGAGGTAGATGTCGTTCATCCAGTGGATATGTTTCCGCAGACGCATCATGTGGAGAATATAGTGAGATTGAAACTTAGAGCATAGATAATAGATTAGAGAGTATAGATATTGAATAAAAAAGGGGCTTATGCCCCTTTTTTGATTATATGAAAAATTATTATTTTTACTCTTTTATCTATACTCTCCTATCTCTACTCTAAAACGGAGTGTTCAAAGGATCATAATCCTCTGGCGGTAAGTTCATTTTACTGCCTTTGAAAACGTTATCATTGCCTGATTCGAACGCAGAAGTTTGATCGCCTAATGCACTTAGATCAAAATTACCTCCTTCTTTGTTGTTCGAGAATGGTTGGAAATCTAAGTCACAATATTTCGTGAATTTACCGATGAATTTCAGCCAAACATTTTCGAGTGAGCCTGAACGGTTTTTGGCCATAATAATCTCCCCCATTCCAGTAATCGAGTTTCCTTGATCATCAGCCGTTATTCCATAATATTCTGGGCGGTAGATGAACATTACCTGATCGGCATCTTGCTCAATGGCACCTGATTCACGAAGATCGGACAATTGTGGTTTTTTATTACCACCACGCGTCTCAGTGGAACGATTTAATTGTGACAGCGCAATAACAGGAACATCGAGTTCTTTAGCTAACTGCTTTAATGCACGGGATATTTGGGCAATTTCTTGTTCACGGTTACCGCTTGCGCCTTTTCCGGAACTCTCACCCGTCATTAACTGTAAGTAATCGATGACAACGAGATCTATGCCTTTTTGGGCCTTTAAACGACGACACTTGGCTCTTAATTCTAAGATAGATAAGGCTGGGGTATCATCGATAAACATATTTGCTTCAAATAATTTATTAATCTTCGTGTGTAATTGTTGCCATTCGTGCGGCTCTAATTTACCTCGACGAATCTTGTCCGCATCGATTTCTGCCTCAGCTGAGATAATACGATTCACTAACTGAACAGCACTCATCTCTAGTGAAAACAAGGCAACAGAATGCCCAAAATCAACCGCAGCATTTCTACATGCAGATACGACAAAGGCCGTTTTACCCATACCAGGACGAGCGGCTATAATGATTAATTCTTGTCTTTGCCAGCCAGAAGTCAAACGGTCTAAGTCAGTAAATCCAGATGGAATACCTGTTAAACCACTTTTTTGTAATTGTTTCTTCTCTAATTCATCCACGGCCTTTTTCAAAATATCCGACATACTCTCGTAGTTCTTGCGGATATTAGATTCGGCGATAGTGAAAAGCTCTTGCTCCATCTTATCTAATAAATGGAAAACATCCGATGTGTCTTCGTAAGATAAGCGTTGAATTTCAGAGGATATTTGGATTAGCTGGCGCTTTAAATACTGTTCTATGATGATTCTAGCATGGAATTCGACGTTAGATGTAGAACTTACACGCGAGGTTAATTGTGCTAAATAGCTTGTGCCACCTGCTTTTTCTAAATTACCATTTTGCTTTAAATAATTGTTAACAGTTAATAAATCAACTGGTTGTGAAGCTTGGAATAAACCTTGGATGGACTCGAAGATTAACTGGTGCCCCTCTTTATAAAAGGTTGCCGGTTTTAATATCTCG
>CAMDSI010000187.1 GCA_945906915.1 Spirosoma fluviale
TTATAATCTACGAAGCCCTCGATATACTCTGTTAAACCTTCACAACCTGCCTCTTTAATGGGCATTTCATGAATCGGCATCAATGGTATGATTACTCTGTAATGCTGCTTGAAGTGATTAATCACTCCCTCCCAGTTGTTCAATGCGCCAAATAAACCGTGAAGCAATAAAAGAGTTTCCCCTTGACCTTCATCGATGTATTGGTATTCTCCTTCTTCCTTAATTAGGTAATCCATTCAGCAATTTTGTATTAATATACTGCAATTTAATAAAAAGAATGTTAAACAATTTTAATTTTGCAGAGTTTATAAAAATATAATTTATCTATGAAACCTATCTTGGTAGTTGGCGGTGGAATTGCAGGTTTACAAGCGGCAAATATTTTACATCAAAGCGGTAGAGACTTCATTTTGTTCGAAAAAGGAAGCGCTCTTGGTGGCCGAGTTTCATCGATACGAAAAGATGGATTTATTTTAGACCGAGGATTTCAAGTACTTCAAACTTCTTATACGGAAGTACAACGTTCGCTAGATCTTTCTGCTTTGCAATTATCCTATTTCGATTCAGGGGCTATGGTGAAAGATCAGGTTTTCTATAATCCATTACGTCGCCCTTTTGACTTATTCTCTTCGGATATCTTACGCTTAAAAGATATTTTTTCCCTTATAAAAATTTGGTTGAAGCTTCAGGGGAATGTCCCAGCTTTAGATGGCAAAAAACATAGCACGCAAGAGTTAATTGAATCTTATTCATTCTCCGATCGCTTCAAAAACGAATTTTTAATTCCCTTTTTTCAAGGCGTATTCTTGCAAGAATCACTCGCACAACCTGCGTCCCTTTTCTTTTATTACTTACACCAGTTTTTATATGGAAATGCGGCTATTCCCGCGAATGGAATGCAGGCGATCCCAGATCAATTAGCGTCGAATTTGCCGGTAGAATCCATTCGGGTTCAGCAAGAAATTACGAAGCTAGATGCGAAGAGTGTCACCTTATTTTCAGGAGAAAAAATCGAAGGGGAGGCGGTGATTTTGGCTGTGGATTTACCGGTGGCTGCGAAACTTTTAGGTTTAGATGTCCCAGCCACTTTAGCTTCCAAAACTTTTTATTTTTATTCGAACAAATCTGCGCCTCAGCCTCCTTTATTAAGGCTTATAAGCGAAGAAAATCTACTTCATTTCACTTGTTTGACCGATGTTAATCCTGGACTAGCTCCTGAGGAGAAAGCGCTATATTCTGCCACATCTCTACGTAATAGTAGTAAAGAGGAGGTTAAATTAGCGCTCGAAAGGCATTTGTCTGGTGTGAAATTACACTTTCTAGAAGAATTTGATTTACCCCATTCATTGCAGGTGGTGGATGCGTATGATTCTATCAAAAAGGCAGCTAATGGCATCGTCTTAGCTGGGGATTATTTACAGTTTCCGTCCTTGCAGGGAGCTCTGTCTTCGGGTAGGGAAGCGGCGGAAGATATTTTGGGAAGATCCTGATTTTCATCAGCAAAAAGTAGGATGGTTTTTGTACCTTTGTGAGGTTAATCAATCCCTACATGAGAAAAATAGCTTTTATTTTCGCCGTTCTACTATTCGCAGCTTGTTCTAGTTCGAATAAAGACTATCAGAAGGCTGCGGCTAACCCTGAATTTTTAATTCGTGCGGAAGTAATGCTTACAGAAAGTATCATTCACGATATTTTCGCTCCACCCGTTTCATCCCGTATTTATATGTACGCGAGTATCGCAGGATATGAAGCGGCTATTCATGGTGAAAAGGGGTATAAATCCTTAGTAGGCCAAATCAATGGTTTTGAAAAAGTGGCTCAGCCAGAGAAAGGCCAAGAATACTGCTATCCTCTTGCGTCTACGCGAGCTTTTTTATCCGTGGGTAAGAAATTAACTTTTGCGCAAGAATTGTATGATGAATTTGATAAAAAGTTAGAAGATGATTATCGCGCAACCGGAATTCCGAATGAGGTATATGATCGCTCGATTGCCTTAGGTGACTCTATTGCGGAATCGGTGATGAGGTATGCAGCTAAAGATAATTACAAGCAAACGCGTGGTTTTCGATTCACGGTAACCAATGATCCAGGAACTTGGACTCCGACGCCTCCTGCCTATATGGATGCGGTAGAGCCTTATTGGACTAAAATTCGCCCAGTAGGGCTTGATTCGTCTGCACAATTTCAGGCTCCGGTTCCGGCTAAATTTGATTTAACGCCAGGAACTCCTTATTACAAGGAAGTGATGGAATCCTATAATACGGTGAAGAATTTGACAGAGGAGCAACGCGATATTGCCAATTTCTGGGATTGCAATCCCTTCAAAATGAATATCACCGGACACGCCATGTTTGCGACGAAAAAAATGTCGCCGGGTGGTCACTGGTTAGGTATCGTAGGTCAAGTTTCACGTCAATTAAAGAAATCCCATGTGCAAGTAGCAGAAGCATTTGCGATGACATCGATGTCTATTTTTGATGGATTTATTTCTTGCTGGGATGAGAAATACCGTTCGGTTAGAATTCGTCCAGAGACGGTGATTAATAATAGTATCGACAAAAAATGGATACCGATTTTACAGACGCCTCCCTTCCCAGAATATACCTCGGGACATAGTACTATTTCAAGTGCGGCCGCTACGGTATTGACTAAATTATACGGGGATAATGTGTCATTTAATGACTCAACAGAAATCCCTTATGGCTTACCACCGCGTAAATTCACTTCCTTTAAACAAGCTGCTGATGAAGCCTCTGTTAGTCGTTTATATGGCGGAATTCACTTTCGTCCTGCCTTAGATCAAGGAGTTATTCAAGGAGCGAAAGTTTCGAACTTATTGCTAGCAAAAATCAAAACGCATTAATGAAAAACGACATTACTTCGAAGGCTGACATTAAAACATTTGTGGATGCATTTTATGCTAAAATGCCCTCTGATGATTTAGTGGGAAAGGTTTTCATGGAAGTGATGCAAGTAGATTTTTCGAAGCACCTACCTAAGATGTATGATTTTTGGGAGATGTTATTATTTCAAGGTACCGCTTATCAAGGTGCACCCATGCGACCTCATTTGCAGATTAATCAGATTCATCCGATTACGCCGGCACACTTCGATCGTTGGCTAAAGATGTTTAGAGAAACAGTGCGGGATTTATTTGAAGGTCCTAAGACGGAAGAGGCGATTGTGAAAGCAGAGAACATTGCGGCTACTTGGGCCTATAAATTGGATTATTTAACGAAACACCCGGCTTAAAATGATTGTATCAACCCCGGGGCGCATTTGTCTTTTTGGAGAACACCAAGATTATTTAGGTTTACCAGTCATTGCAGCGGCTATTTCGAAGCGCATTCAAATCGAAGGGGATTTCAGAGAAGATAACATCGTTCATTTTTCCTTGCCGGATGTGGGGTTGGAAGAAACATTTACACTCGATTACCCATTGGTCTATACGAAAGAACGGGACTATTTTAAAAGTGTCTTAAACGTCTTGTATCGCAAGGGACATCGCCTAAATAAAGGCTTAGAATTAACGGTTTCTGGCAATATTCCCATTAACTCTGGCACATCCAGTTCCTCTGCTTTGCTCGTATCTTGGGTGAATTTTTTGAATGAAATATACGGTTTAGGCTATTCCCAAAAACAAATTGGCGAAATCACCTATGAAGCCGAGGTGCTCGAGTTTTCAGAGCCAGGTGGAATGATGGACCAATATTCGACTGCAGTGGGTAATGTAATTTTTTTAGCTAGTGAGCCTGAAATTCACATTGAAACCTATGCTAGAGAATTAGGAACCTTTGTTTTAGGCGATTCGCAGGAGCCTAAAGACACGTTGGGCATTTTAAGTCATGTCAAATTTGGAATGTTAGGAGGGATGAATAAAATCCAGGCGAAATACCCTGATTTTAATTTAGCCACCGAAAATGATCC
>CAMDSI010000188.1 GCA_945906915.1 Spirosoma fluviale
TGTCCCAGAACCGGAATTGACACTATTTGTCAATAAGCACGGCGAATTAGCCGGCTATAGCATCGGTAACGATATGAGTTCCCGGGATATCGAAGGCGAAAATCCACTCTATTTACCTCAGGCCAAAGTTTATGATGCCGCTGCCGGCCTCGGACCTTGCCTATTAGTAACGGAAAAACCCTTAGCTCCCAGCACACTCATCGCGATGGAAATTTCCAGAAATGGACAAAGCGTATTCAAAGGGCACACCGAAATCTCCCAAATGAAGCGTTCACACGCCGAATTAGTCGACTATTTAACCCGTGAAATGTCCTTCCCATCAGGCGTCTATTTGATGACGGGCACTTGCATCGTCCCTGATCCCCCTTTTACCCTACAATCTGGAGATAGTATCCACATCACGATTGAACCTATTGGAACCCTTATTCAAACTGTTGCCTAATGAATTATAAAGACGCCTCGATTGCAGAAATCGACTCAGCTATTGCAGCCGCAAAAGCGGCCTTCCCTATTTATCGCCGCATTTCTGATTCAGATCGCGCATCGTTTTTACAAGCTATTTCGCACGAAATAATGGCCTTAGGTGATGAATTAATCCAAAGCGCCTGCGCAGAATCAAACCTCCCAGAGGCTAGAATTACGGGAGAAAGAGGTCGCACAACAGGCCAAATTCAAGCCTTCGCAGACTTCATCTCGAATCCCTCTTGGAAAAAGGAAATCCATGATCCAGCTATGCCGGACCGTACACCCTTACCTAAACCGGATTTATTTCAAACCCAAATTCCCTTAGGCCCTGTCGCTATTTTTGGAGCAAGTAACTTCCCATTAGCCTTTTCTGTAGCAGGTGGTGATACTATTTCTGCCTTGGCTGCTGGATGCCCAGTGATTTTTAAGGCGCATCCAGCGCATCCAAAAACAGGGGAATTAGTAGGATCCGCCATTTCAAAAGCTGTAACCTCTTGTGGTTTACCGGCCGGAGTTTTCGCTTTAATTCACGGTTCATCTCACGAAGTGGGATCTCATTTAGTGCAACATCCCGCAATTCAAGCCGTAGGATTTACAGGTTCGTATCGAGGTGGTAAAGCCTTATACGACCTAGCGGTTCGCAGACCCCAACCTATTCCGGTATATGCAGAAATGGGATCTGTAAACCCAGTTATCTTATTGTCGGATAAAATCGCCAAAGATCCAGCTGCATTAGCTGCTGGGCTTGCCGGTTCTGTATGCATGGGTGTAGGTCAATTTTGCACCAATCCTGGCCTTTTAATTTTACAGAAAAAAGACGCGGGGTTCCTCGATTTGCTTGCCGCGGAATTAGATCAATTGCCATTAGGTACGTTTTTAACGCCTGGAATTGCATCTACTTATTCTGAAGGTGTTTCAAATCTGGCTAAACTCTCTACAAAATTAACCTCACGCGAGCTCCCTTCCCCTGCCCTATTTGTCGCAGATGCTGCCACCTTAAATCGGGAGATTTTAGAAGAAGTTTTTGGTCCTTGCACCGTGGCTATTTTAGTGGAAAATGAAGCAGAAATGCTGACATTTATCGAATCACTAGACGGACAATTAACGGGAACTATACAGGGGACTAAAGCCGAGATTTCGGAAGAACTGGTAGATACTCTATTACAAAAAGTAGGTCGTTTACTTTTCAATGGTTTCCCCACAGGCGTCGAAGTGTCAGGCGCTATGGTCCATGGAGGACCTTTCCCTGCGACAACCGATTCACGTAGTACCAGCGTGGGAACGCAGGCGATTTATCGGTTTGTGAGGATGGTATGTCTTCAGAATAGAGTATAGATAAGAGAGTAGAGATGAGTCGCCTGCGGCTTAGTCAATAAGTCGCCTACGGCTTAGTCCGGAGGAGGACTAAGCGACGTAGTCGCGACTAAGACGAAGTCGACTCATCTTTATTCTTTGTGCTTTATGCTCTATGCTTTAAACCTCTACAATAACGTTTTCAAATGTAAGCTCTCCTGAAGCATCCAATTCCATCATCACCGCAGAATCCTTGACGATTTTGCCGGCTAAAATAGCCTTAGACAATTCATTCAGCACCGCTTTTTGAAGCACCCTTTTCATAGGACGACCACCGTAATTAGGATCGTAACCATCTGAAGCAAGCTTATTCAAAGCCTCTTCTGAGGCATCTAAGGTGATGTGTTGATCGGCTAAGCGTTTTTGAACTTCTTTGAACTGAATCGCTAAAATTTTGCGTGCATGTTCCAGGGTCAAAGGTTCGAATAAAACGACTTCATCCACCCGGTTCAAAAATTCAGGACGAACGACTTGCTTTAACAAAGTCATCACCTCTTCTTTAGTCTCTTCTAAAATCAGCGCATTGTTCCAGCCTTCCATCAACGCCATTTTCTCTTGAATCAAGTGGCTGCCGATATTAGAAGTCATAATGATGATCGTGTTCTTGAAGTTTGCCGTGCGACCCTTGTTATCCGTTAATCTACCTTCATCTAGCACTTGCAATAAGATGTTCCAAACATCTGGATGCGCCTTTTCAATCTCATCTAATAACACGACCGAATAAGGTTTGCGGCGTACGGCTTCCGTTAATTGTCCGCCTTCATCGTAACCCACGTATCCCGGAGGCGCACCTACTAGACGACTTACGGAGTGTCGTTCTTGAAATTCGGACATGTCAATGCGTACCATGGCGTTTTCATCGTTGAATAAGTAGGAGGCCAAAGTTTTGGCTAATTCCGTCTTACCCACACCCGTCGTACCCAAGAAAATGAACGAACCAATCGGACGTTTGGGGTCTTGCAAACCTGCTCTAGAACGGCGAACCGCATCCGAAACCATCTCAATGGCTTGGTCTTGACCTGCCACCCGCTTATGCAATTCGTCCTCCAAATGCAATAATTTCTCCACCTCCGTTTGCAACATGCGAATAACGGGAATTCCGGTCCATTTGGCCACCACCTCTGCTACATTTTCTGCTGTCACTTCTTCTTGCAGCATCGAGTTTTCTCCCGCTGACTGCGCTTGCATATCTTTCAACTTTTGCTCCGACTCGACTAATCGACCATAGCGAATCTCTGCTACCTTGCCGTAATCGCCTTGGCGCTCCGCTTGTTCCGCCTCTAGTTTCAAACGATCAATTTTTTCCTTTTCAGCACGAACTGTATCTAGAACAGATTTTTCTGCTTGCCATTTAGCCTTCAAGGCATCTCTTTTCTCTGACAAATCCGCTAAATCACGCGTTAAGATCGTCTCCTTCTCCTTATTATTCTCTCGGCGAATCGCTTCGCGTTCGATTTCTAACTGCATAATCTTGCGTTGAATATCATCGATTTCTTCTGGAACAGAATCAATCTCTAAACGCATTTTGGCGGCTGCCTCATCCATTAAATCGATCGCTTTATCTGGTAAAAAACGATCCGAAATGTAGCGATTCGATAATTCCACCGCAGCGATAACTGCGTCATCCTGAATACGCACGCCATGGTGTAATTCGTATTTGTCTTTAATACCTCGAAGAATAGAAATCGCATCCGCAACATCGGGTTCTTCCACTAAAACGGATTGAAAACGACGCTCGAGGGCTTTATCTTTCTCGATGTATTTTTGGTACTCTTTCAACGTAGTCGCTCCAATCGCATGCAGCTCGCCACGTGCCAAAGCGGGTTTTAACAAGTTTGCGGCATCCATCGCGCCTTCGCCTCCACCACCAGCACCGATCAAGGTATGGATCTCATCGATGAAAATAACGATCTCCCCATCAGAATCAGTGACTTCCTTTATGACGGCTTTTAAACGCTCCTCAAATTCCCCTTTGTACTTCGCACCTGCCACTAAAAGTCCCATGTCGAGTGACATGACAATCTTAGATTTCAAATTTTCGGGCACATCACCAGAGACAATACGTTGGGCTAAACCTTC
>CAMDSI010000189.1 GCA_945906915.1 Spirosoma fluviale
TATTTTAGGGTAATTAATACCTTTGCTACTTGATTCTGTATAAGTAAAGAATTATTAAAGGAAAATAAATGAGTACGAAATTAAGATTAATCCTAGGCGTGATTAGCTGTGTGTTTTTACTCACATCCTGCCCTAGCGGACTAAAAAATAGCAATCCGAACAGCCTAAAAGTGGGAAAAAAATCCACTGTTACGGGTCTAGCATATAATAGCAAGAAAGGCGGATTCCAAGTTAATAAATCCTATAAAGGACCTATTGTAGGACCTAATTTGGTCTTTATTGAAGGTGGACGTGTCACATTAGGTGGCGGCGAAGAAGATGTGATGAAGCGTAATGACAATCGTCAGCGCACCGTTACTGTTCAATCCTTTTATATGGATGAAACAGAAATCTCTAACTTACATTACTTAGAATACTTAGATGCCATTAAGCGTGATTCTACGCTGAATGCTTACACGGCAGCCTTACCTGATACAACGGTTTGGTTAGATGAATTAGCTTTTAACGATCCTTATGTGACGCATTATTTCCGTCATCCTGGTTTCCGCATGTACCCAATTGTAGGTGTAACTTGGAAGCAATCGAATGATTACGCGGCTTGGAGAACAGCGGTGGTAAATAAAAATGTGGCTTTCCCGAAAGGAAAACCAAGAAATCGGAAGAATCCAATAGCGAATATGGAATCAGGTTTAATTCTACCTGAATACCGATTGCCTACTGAGGCTGAATGGGAATATGCAGCGAAAGCAATGATCGGAACGCAACAAGAGGATGAAAATCAAGAGAATCAACGTATTTATCCGTGGGATGGACCTTCGATGCGCCAGCCTTTTGGAAGAACACGTGGACAAATGTTAGCTAATTATAAGCGTGGTCGGGGTGATTATTCTGGTTTAGCTGGTCGTTCAAACGATGGAGCGATGATTACAGCGGAGGTTTATGCTTATCCAGCGAATGATTTTGGTTTATATAACATGGCAGGGAACGTGAACGAATGGACGATGGATACCTACCGCCCATTAACCTTAGACGATGTGAGTGATTTAAACCCAGCGCGTCGTTCTGAAGCACAAGATCCAGCTAAATTATATGATAAAGGAAATTCCCTAATTAACGATAATGCCAAAGTCTACAAAGGTGGATCATGGGCTGATGGACCTTATTGGTTATCCCCAGGTACACGTCGTTATTTAGACAAGGGTGACGCCTCATCTACGATTGGTTTCCGTTGCGCGATGTTTGCCCCAGGCAAACCAACAAAGCGATAAAATAAAACTCATTTTAAAGCAGCCAGTGCTAGGAAAGACAATTTCCCCGTACTGGCTGCTTTTATTTTAGCCCCTGCAGCTAAAAAAGTCGCTCCGGTGGTCATCGTATCATCGATGAGCAAAATGCGTAAGCCGTCTAGTTCGTCTGGACGGATTACTTCAAAAACCTCCTCTAAAGTCTGGTAGCGCTCAGCCCGATTCAATCCAATTAGCGAAGCCACTTGTTTCGTTCGCAGTAAATGAGCGACAGATAATGGAATTCCAGACTCGTGTGAGATCCCTCTCGCAATACAGGCTGCCTGATTATAGCCTCGCTCTTTCATTCGAGATGGATGTAGCGGCATGGGCAAAATAATATCGTAGTCCTCTAGAGAAAAGGATCTTCCCACGCAAGCGCCTAGGTATTCCCCTAGTTTCTCCTGACCCTTGTATTTTATTTGATGTAATATATGCTGGACCTTTCCCCCTTCCGCAAAAAGAAAATAGGCATGCACTCGATCATATTCTATCAAGCCGTCCAGTTTATGAGATATCCAATTAGGCTGTTCTAGGAATAAACCGGGCTTAGGAAGCTCGAATCGACAAATCGTACATAGCCAGGTTTCTGAGCGAATAAGTACCTGATCGCAAGCAAAACAACATTTAGGATAAAGTAATTGTAAAAAGCTATTAATCATCTTGAAAAAACTTTTGTATTTAATTAAGTTTCAGTAATTTTGCACCCCTAAAAGAGAACCTAAAACGAAATCATCGAAAGATGTTGTCCAAGTTCTTGGTAATTAAAAAGAGTCTAAAAAAATAGTTCATAATTAACCTTTTAAAATGGCACGCGATTTAAAATTCACTAGAAACATCGGTATTGCTGCGCACATTGATGCGGGTAAAACCACCACTACGGAACGTATCCTGTATTATGCAGGGGTATCCCACAAAATCGGTGAGGTACACGATGGTGCGGCAACAATGGACTGGATGGAGCAAGAGCAAGAGCGTGGTATCACGATCACGTCTGCTGCAACTACAGTAGATTGGAAATACCGCGATCAAGATTACCACATCAACATTATCGATACTCCGGGTCACGTTGACTTTACAGTAGAGGTAAACCGTTCTTTACGTGTATTAGATGGTCTAGTATTTTTATTCTCTGCCGTAGATGGTGTAGAGCCTCAATCGGAAACGAACTGGCGCTTAGCAGATAACTACAATGTAGCGCGTATCGGTTTCGTTAACAAAATGGACCGTTCAGGTGCTGATTTCTTAAACGTGTGTAAGCAAGTGAAAGAAATGTTAGGTAGCTACGCAGTACCACTTCAATTACCTATCGGTGCTGAAGAAGGATTCGAAGGTGTAGTTGACTTAGTTAACTTCCGTGGAATCATTTGGAACGAAGCAGATAAAGGAATGACATTCACTGAGGTACCTATCCCAGATGATATGTTAGAAGAGGCGACAGAATACCGCGAGAAATTATTAGAAGCGGTAGCTGAGTTCGATGAGACATTAATGGAGAAATACTTCGATGATCCTGCTTCTATTACAGAAGACGAAATTTTAGCCGCTTTACGTGCAGCTACAATCTCGATGAAAATCGTTCCCATGCTTTGTGGTTCATCTTTCAAAAACAAAGGTGTTCAAACGATGTTAGATTACGTAATGGCAATCTTACCATCTCCGATGGATAAAGAAGGCGTTAAAGGAATTCACCCAGATACGGGTGCTGAGATCTTGCGTAAGCCAAGTGAAAATGAGCCATTTGCGGCTTTGGCATTTAAAATTGCTACGGATCCTTACGTAGGTCGTTTATGTTTCATTCGTGCATATTCAGGTAAATTAGATTCGGGTTCTTATGTTTTGAACAACCGTTCAGGAAATAAGGAGCGTATCTCTCGTATCTTCCAAATGCACGCGAACAAGCAAAACGCCATCGACCGTTTAGGTGCTGGTGATATTGGTGCAGTAGTAGGTTTCAAAGACATCAAGACAGGGGATACTCTTTCAGATGAGAAACACCCAATCATTTTAGAAGCAATGGATTTCCCAGAGCCAGTTATCGGTTATGCTATCGAGCCTAAGAAAGCGGCTGATGCAGATAACTTCTCGAAAGCGATCACTAAATTGATCGAAGAAGATCCAACTCTTCAAGTAGAATCGAACGAAGAGACTGGTCAAACGATCATCAAGGGTATGGGTGAGCTTCACTTAGAGATCATCATCGACCGTATGCGTCGTGAGTTCAAAGTTGAAGTGAATCAAGGTGCTCCTCAAGTAGCTTACAAAGAGTCTTTAACGAAGACAACGGAACACCGCGAGGTTTACAAGAAACAATCAGGTGGTCGCGGTAAGTTTGCTGATATCGTATTTGAAATCGGACCAAGAGAAGATGACAAACCAGGTTTAGAGTTCGTTAACAATATCGTGGGTGGTGTAATTCCTCGTGAATTTATCCCTGCAGTTCAAAAAGGTTTCGAAGAAGCAATGAAAAATGGTGCTTTAGCTGGATACCCAATGGATTCAATGAAAGTTCGTTTATTCCACGGATCTTTCCACGATGTCGATTCAGATTCTCTATCATTTGAATTAGCAGCCCGTATGGGTTATAAAGAATCAGCGAAACAAGCGGGTGC
>CAMDSI010000190.1 GCA_945906915.1 Spirosoma fluviale
ATGAAAGAAGATTTAGCGATCATGCGTGGATGGGGTTATAAATAAAAAATTAGAATGAAAAAACTAGCTTTAATCACCTTATTAGCTGCGCCCTTTTTCGCGGACGCACAATCTTCGTTGAAACCAGTTATTGCGCAAAAAGCAGATGCTTTGAAAGACAAGGTAATCGCTTGGCGTCGTGATTTTCATGAGCATCCTGAATTAGGTAATCAAGAAGTCCGCACGGCGGGTATCGTTGCCGCACATTTACGTTCCTTAGGGATCGAGGTACAAGAAAAGGTCGCTTATACGGGAGTGGTAGGAATCCTGAGAGGAGGAAAGCCGGGACCTGTAGTGGCATTGCGTGCCGATATGGACGGATTACCTGTTACAGAGCGAGTGGATGTGCCAGTTAAATCGAAAGTCGTTACCGAATTCAATGGCCAAAAAACGGGCGTTATGCACGCCTGCGGACATGATTCGCATGTGGCAATTTTGATGGCAGTAGCGGAGATTTTGGCGTCTGAAAAGGCAAATTTAGCGGGTACCGTAAAATTCATATTCCAACCTGCAGAGGAGGGTGTTTACAATGACAAAGGAGAGACAATACTTGCTGGAGCCGAATTAATGGTAAAAGAGGGCGTGTTAGAAAACCCGAAAGTGGATGTGATCTTTGGTTTACATATTGGCGCGGGAAATGACAACGGGGTGATTGAATACAAGCCAGGTGCAACGATGGCGGCAGTGGACCAATTGGACATTAAGGTTAAAGGAAAACAAGCGCATGGCGCTAGTCCTTGGACCGGAATTGACCCGATTGTGATTTCATCTCAAATCATTATGGGTTTGCAAACAATTGTATCTCGTTCAGTTAACATAACAGAAGATCCTGCGATTGTCACCGTGGGTGCGATTCACAGTGGTATTCGCCAAAATATCATTCCGGAATCTTCTCATATGATTGGAACAATTCGGACTTTTGGTACAGCTCAACGGGAATTAGTGCACCAACGTATCAAAGATATCGCAACGAATATTGCCGAAAGTGGTGGTGGAAAAGCGGATGTGACAATTGGAACTGGATATCCCATGACCTATAATGATCCGCAATTAGTAGAGAAAATGTTGCCTACCTTGCAAGGTGTGAATGGTAAAGATCGGGTAAGAACCGTTCCAGCTCACACGGTTGCGGAGGATTTCTCCTTCTTCCAACAAAAAGTTCCTGGGTTCTTCTTCTTTTTAGGCGCAAGACCAGATAATAAAAAAGCGAACGAAGTAGCAGGTCACCACACACCCGACTTTTACCTAGATGAGGGGCAATTCCAAGTAGGGGTTAAAGCCCTAGGTAGTTTAGTGGTAGACTACATGGACATGGCGCAACCGAAGAAAAAGAAATAAGTTTAGAGACGCGATTTTCGCGTCTCTTTTTTTATGTAATTTTCTATAAATCTGATTAATGCTAAAAAATAATTCGAACTACCCTAGGTAGACTAGGGCGATTGAGCCCTTTTACCATTGTAATTATAAGAAAAAAATAAAACCATGTACAAACACGTATCGTATCTCTGGGATGACGCTAAAGTAGCGGCGCTTGCCGGAAATGAAGTCGACCTTTTCATCTACCGTTCTAATATTTTAGGAGCGGATTTACGCATTACCAATTATGGTGGGGGAAATACCTCGGTAAAAATACAAGACAAGGATCCTTTAACGGGATCTGAGACGGAAGTAATGTGGATCAAAGGCTCGGGCGGAGATATCGGAACCTTGAAAAAATCGGGTTGCGCGGCTTTGTACATGGATCGTTTGCTTTCATTGACTTCTGTGTACCGTGGTTTGGAACACGAAGATGAGATGGTAGAATTGTTTAATCATTGCATTTTTGATTTATCGTCTAAAGCCCCATCCATCGACACGCCTTTGCATGGCTTTTTACCTTTCAAACACATCGACCACTTACATCCAGATGCGGCGATTGCGATTGCGGCTTCGAAAGATGGCGAGCAAATCACTAAAGATTTATTTGGTGGATTAATCGGTTGGGTAGGTTGGCAGCGTCCAGGCTTCGATCTAGGCTTGCAATTAAAAACTTGTTTAGAGGAGGCAGCTTCACGGGGTGTCCAATTGCGTGGCATCATGTTAGGTTCCCATGGATTATTTACCTGGGGCGATACGTCCTACGAATGTTATCTGAATACATTAGAAGTCATCGAGAAATGTGCGGAATACATTGAATCGAAGACGAGTACTGTTTTTGGCGGTGCGCGACTGTCGTCTTTCCCTGCGGAGGAACGTTCGGCGAAGGCAGCTGCTTTAGCTCCGGTTCTTCGAGGATTTTGTTCCTCCCATGTGCAAATGGTGGGTCATTTCTCCGACGATGAGCGCGTGATGCAATTCATTAATTCGAACGATTTAGACCGTTTAGCTCCATTAGGAACTTCTTGCCCGGATCACTTCCTGAGGACGAAAATTTCGCCATTGGTATTGGGTTCGGATGTTTCCGTGGAGGCTTTGACGCCTTTGTTTGAAGATTACCGTATCATGTACGGCTCGTATTACGATTCTTGCAAGCATACGAATTCTCCTGGGATGCGGGATCCGAATCCGGTGGTGATTTTATACCCAGGTGTGGGGATGTTTACGTTTGCTAAAGACAAGCAAACAGCTCGCGTGGCCTCAGAATTTTATACCAATGCCATCAATGTTATGCGTGGCGCGGAGGCTATTTCTTCTTATACATCCTTGCCACGTCAGGAGGCTTTTAATATTGAGTATTGGTTGCTAGAAGAAGCGAAATTACAACGTATGCCAAAGCCGAAAGCATTGTCTGGTCGTGTTGCTTTTGTGACAGGATCCGGCGGAGGAATAGGAAAAGCCATCGCTAAAAAAATGGCTCAAGAAGGTGCTTGTGTGATTTTGAATGATGTGAACGCAGAAAGATTGGCGGAGGCTAAAGCCGAGTTTATTGGTTTATTCGGTAAGGATATTGTGTCCACTGTAATCGCAGATGTGACTAACCAAGAATCGATTGAGGCGGCGATGAAGCAAGCAGCATTGGATTTTGGTGGGGTAGATATCATCGTTAATAATGCGGGTATCTCGATTTCCAAAGGAATCCTAGAGCACACGCAGGCCGACTGGGACAAATTATATGATATCTTAGTGAAAGGACAATACTTGGTTTCTCAAGCGGCAATTGCCGTGATGCGCAAGCAAGGATTAGGTGGAGACATTGTGAATATTGTGTCGAAGAATGCCTTTGTGGCGGGACCGAATAACGTAGGTTATGGCTCAGCGAAAGCAGCGCAGGCACACATGACACGCTTATTAGCTGCCGAATTAGGACCGGATCACATTCGGGTGAATACGGTGAATCCAGATGCGGTAATCGCTGATTCCAATATCTGGGCAGGCGGTTGGGCAGAAGGTCGTGCCAAAGCCTATGGAATCACGGTGGCTGAATTACCAGCCTATTACGCGAAAAGAACGCTACTAAATGAGTCTATATTACCGGATGATATAGCGAATGCGTGTTTTGCATTCGTGGGAGGCTTATTGAATAAGTCCACTGGAAATGCCTTGAACGTAGATGGCGGTGTAGCCGCAGGATTTTTAAGATAGAAGGATGAATATTTCGAATCATAATAATGCTTTATTAGCAGGGCACAACCGCCGCCTAGATTTCTTGAAATCCGAGGTGAATTTGCCCGCAGGAATTTTACAGAAATTAAAAGATTTCCAAATTGCCATTCCTTCTTGGGCCTTAGGTACAGGAGGAACACGTTTTGGTCGGTTCTCCGGCGGAGGCGAACCGCGTAATTTGGAAGAAAAAATAGCAGATGTCGGTTTATTGCATGCATTAAATCAATCCTCTGGTGCGATTTCCTTG
>CAMDSI010000191.1 GCA_945906915.1 Spirosoma fluviale
GCGGAATAGAACAAGGAATCTAGACCTTTTTCTAGCGCATAAATGGGGCCACGGTGTCCTGAGAAGGTGTCAATACGTTCGATTTGCAGCGTATTCAAATTATTTCCATCGATTTAGCTACAAAAATGATAATTTTACGTCCAAATATTCCCTTTTATGTCCCAAATATTTTCAAAAATAAGTTCCGCCGATTTCCAATTTATGATTTGGAAAATCGAAGAACCGCAGGCTTTTTTTGAAACATTCCCGGCATCTTGGTCTACTCCTGATGTGCTTAATCCTGCAAAAAAACTAGAATCAACGGCTGTTAGGTACTGCTTGCATCAAATGTCATCCGATTTTGAAAAGCTTATTTTAATTCAAAATGATAGAAATCGCCCCTATTTTCAAAATTCTGACTGGCATGTAAGTTTAACCCACTCCTACCCCTATGTGGCAGCTGCTTGTTCACGTAAATTCCGCATTGGGATAGATATTGAAAAACCGGGACGAAACATCGAGAAGATTGCGCCTAGATTCTTGAGCGAAAAGGAATGGGGAAAATGGCAAAAATCGTCGAATCTGTTGACTTTGGCCTGGTCTGCAAAAGAATCAGTTTATAAGGCTGTAGGAATACCGGGTCTATCCTTTCAAAAAGAGATTGAAATAGCCGATTTTGATCATAATCCTACGAATGCTCAAATCGAAACAGGAGAGGAAATAACACTATTTTGGGAAGAATACGCTGATTTTAGTCTAACAATTGCTCTAATCCAATAATTCGATCAGCTCTGTTAATTCATCTTTATAATCCTGCTCCCCCGCTTTTTCGTATGCCATCATCAAATTGCGGATCACACGACGGATAATCTCTAGGTTTGAACAAGGATTATAATAGATTTCATTGGGCGTTAAATTCAATTGCGCAATGTAATTATCGATATCAATCTTATTGAAAATCAAGCCTTTATTGAAAACATTAATATAGAATTGCAAGCCCTTTTGCTTGTGCGTTAACACAAAAAGATTGGGTAGATTGACGCCATATACGGGCATGCCTAGTTTTTGGGCGATCCACATATAAATGACACAAAGGCTAATGGGATTACCTTTTTTAGACGTCAAAACATTATTAATGAAGGAATTATTCGCCGCGTGAAAGTTTTTCGTGTTAGGGCCAAACTTCAATTGATCAAATATGACCGCATTCAACACTTTCACTTGATCCATGGGATGTATTTCCTCCCGCATTTGTGGCCAAACTTCATAATAAAGCTGGTCCATCTCTAGTTTCAAATCCTCAAAACTATAATCTGGATAGCGATAAGTGGCTAAAATCCACATTCCCTCTAATAAATCCATCCCGCCAGACTCTTTCCAAATCTGCAAACGGGTCTTCACCGATTGCCATTGAAAATCATGAATTAAGTTCTCGATTTTGGATTGAAGGAGGGGATTTAAACTAACCGTTTCCCATTCTGACTCTAATACGGGAATAATAGAGGGCCCTAAGGTCCGGATTTGCTGCTCCACCATGGTCACGACTTCCTGATCAGAATCGTCTAATAAATGAATCATCGCTTTTATGGCAGCATCCGTCATAGGTAACGTATATTTTTGACAAAATTAAAGACAATTGGCCTATTTCCCCTAAATTTGTGTTTAATTCTTTTAAAATTACTAATGCAAATTTTAATAACGGGCGGCGCAGGTTTCATTGGATCACATACCTATGTGGTTTTAAAAGAACACGGTTACACGCCCATCATCGTAGACAACTTCTCTAATTCATCTAAATTAGTGATTAAAAACCTAGAAATAATCACCAAAGAAGCGGTTATTTTCGAAGAGGGGGACGTAAATGATCCCCAGACCTACGATCTATTATTTACAAAATACGATATCAAAGGAATCATCCACTTCGCCGCTTCGAAAGCGGTAGGCGAATCAGTGGAAAATCCCCTAAAATACTACCGAAATAACGTAGCGTCGACGGTACTTTTATTAGAAAAAATGGCTCATTATGGTCTTTCTAACTTAGTATTCTCCTCTTCTTGCACCGTTTATGGACAACCAGAAACGCTTCCAGCGACGGAAGAATCGCCTGTGCAAGCGGCTACGTCCCCTTATGGAAATTCGAAGCAAATTTGTGAAGAAATTATTCGGGATACGGTGGCAGCTTCAACGAAATTCAAAGCGATTGCTTTGCGTTACTTTAACCCCATTGGAGCGCATGAATCGGCTTTAATCGGAGAATTACCCTTAGGGCCACCTGCTAATTTAATCCCCTTCTTAACTCAGTCTGTGGCAGGATTACGCGGGCCATTACAGGTTTGGGGAACTGATTACCCTACCCCAGATGGAACGGCAATTCGCGACTATATACACGTAGTAGATCTAGCTGGAGCCCATGTGAAAGCATTGGCTCACTTAATAGAGGGCAAATCGGCCTTGAATTACGACTTTTTTAATATAGGAACAGGCCAAGGTAGTTCGGTAATGGAAGTTATCAACGCGTTCGAGAAAGCCACTGGAAAGAAAGTTCCTTATGAAATTAGAGATCGCAGAGCTGGGGATATTACCGCAGTGTATGCCTCGACAGATAAATCTAACCAGGTTTTAGGTTGGAAAACACAGTATAGTTTAGAAAAAGCGTTGCAAGATGCCTGGAAATGGCAAGAAGCCATCATGAAATAAGATGAAGAAATTAGTTATCACCGGCGGCGCCGGATTTATAGGATCTCACGTGGTCCGTTTATTTGTCAACAAATACCCGGAATACCAGATTTATAATTTGGATGCCTTGACCTATGCGGGCAACTTAGCGAATAATGAAGATGTGGCGTCTGCCCCTAACTACCACTTCATTAAAGCCGATATTACGGATGCGGATCATATCGATGCCCTTTTTGCAGAGCATCAATTCGATGGAGTATTGCATTTAGCGGCGGAATCACACGTAGATCGTTCGATTACAGATCCTTTGGCCTTCGTGAAAACGAATGTAATCGGAACTGTGAATTTATTACAGGCCGCTAAGAAATACTGGGCAGGCAAAATGGAAGGAAAGCGTTTCTACCACATTTCTACCGATGAAGTATATGGAGAATTGCATGATCCGAAGGAATTCTTTTTGGAAACCACTTCTTATGACCCTCGTTCCCCGTATTCAGCTTCTAAAGCTAGTTCTGATCATTTTGTTCGTGCTTACCATGAGACCTATGGTTTACCTACGGTTATCACGAATTGCTCGAATAATTATGGGCCTAATCACTTCCCAGAGAAGTTAATTCCCTTAATGATTCATAATATTATTCACCATAAACCTCTTCCTGTTTACGGGAAAGGCGAAAATATACGTGATTGGTTATTTGTAATTGATCACGCGCGTGCAATTGATACCGTATTTCACGATGGCAAAATAGGCGAAACCTATAACATTGGTGGATTTAATGAATGGAAAAACATCGATTTAGTGCATTTGTTGTGTCAAATCATGGACGAAAAATTAGGGCGGCCAGCAGGAACATCGGTTCAATTAATCACGTATGTAACAGACCGAGCGGGTCATGATTTACGCTATGCGATCGATTCAAATAAGATTATGAAAGAATTAGGTTGGGAACCTAGTTTGCAATTTGCGGAAGGATTAGAAAAAACAGTTAATTGGTATTTAGCGAATGAAAAATGGCTAAATGACGTCACATCAGGAGATTATCAAACATATTACGACAAAAACTACGCAGGACGATAAGATGAAAGGAATTATTTTAGCTGGTGGATCTGGAACAAGATTGCACCCCTTAACTTTAGCAGTTAGTAAGCAATTGATGCCGGTTTATGACAAACCGATGATCTATTATCCCTTGTCTATCTTGATGC
>CAMDSI010000192.1 GCA_945906915.1 Spirosoma fluviale
AAATCGTAATTTAGATGAAGAATAAATACAAATAAAATGCACTTCAAAAATAAGACTGTTTTTATCACGGGAGGATCCCGTGGAATTGGATTAGATATTGCTAAAAAATTAGCTTCAGAGGGCGCAAACATTGTTATTGCGGCAAAAACATCAGAGCCACATCCTAAATTACCGGGTACGATTCACACGGCAGCGGCTGAAATTGAGGCGGCTGGGGGAAAGGCTTTGGCCTGTATGGTCGACATTCGTGACGAAAATCAGGTTTTAGCAGCGGTTAAAAAAGCCGTGGATACCTTCGGAGGTATTGATATTTTAATCAATAATGCGTCGGCGATTCAGCTCACGGGTACTTTGAGTACGGAGATGAAGAAATACGACTTGATGAATCAGGTAAATGCCCGGGGTACTTTTTTGTGTGCTCAGGCATGTTTACCCTATTTATTGAAATCAGAAAATCCGCATGTTTTAACGCTTTCTCCTCCCTTGAATGCAGAGGCGCGCTGGTTTGAGAATCACGTGGCCTATTCGATTGCGAAATTTGGGATGTCTCTTTGCACGCTCGGAATGGCGGCGGAGTTTAAGGGGAAGGTGGCTTTTAATTCGCTTTGGCCTAAAACAATCATATCCACTGCCGCGATTGAATTTGCGATAGGTAATGCGGCGATGTTGCAATTAGGTCGCAAAGGGAGTATCATGGCAGATGCAGCTTCGGCTATCTTGCAGAAAGATGCAAAGACGGTCAGTGGTAACTTCTACATTGACGAAGACGTATTAAGGGCTGAGGGTGTAACCGATTTCGCTGAATACCGCGTGAATCCGAATACGCCAGAAAATCAATTGCTCCCTGACTTTTTTATTTAAAATTGGAAAATTACACACCACCCCTTTGGCTTCCAGATGGACATACACAAAGTATTTATCCCTCTGTTTTCAGGAAAGTGGTGCTTGCTGAAAAACCTCGAAGGGAACGAGTAATCACACCCGATCAGGATTTTTTGGACATTGATTGGTATGGGGGTGACTTATCCGAGCACCCCTTGCTGATTGTATCCCATGGTTTAGAGGGGGCGAGTGATCGACAATATGTCACCGGTTTGATTAACAAGATGAAGGGGATGAATGCGCTGGCTTGGAACTACCGTAGTTGTTCAGGAGAGCCGAATCGAAATTTACGTTTTTACCACAGCGGGGCTACGGATGATTTGGACTTCATTATTCACCTAGCGATCGAACGGGGTGCGAAAGAAATTTACCTGGCAGGCTTTAGTTTAGGAGGAAACTTGACCTTAAAATGGTTAGGGGAACAGGGTAAAAATCCACCCCCAATGATTCGAAAAGCTATTGCATTTTCCGTACCTTTACATCTTTCATCGAGTAGCAAGAAGTTAGCTAAGCGGGAAAACAGACTCTACACTCATCGATTTCTACAAACTCTCATGACCAAAGTCAAGGAAAAGTCCGCGCGCTATCCTCAGGATATTACCGCGGAGATGATTGATTCGGTGAAGAGTTTAGTGGATTTTGACGATGTGATCACAGGGCCTTTACACGGGTTTAAAGATGGGGAAGACTATTATGAAAAGAGTAGTTCCCTGTATTTTTTGGATCAGATTAACGTACCCACTTTAATCGTGAATGCAAAAAATGACCCTTTTTTATCGGCGGAATGTATTCCTGAAGACTATGTGAAGACCTTGGATTTTGTCCAATTAGACGCACAGGAAAAAGGAGGGCATTGTGGATTTTATCCGAAGAATTACCAAGGTTATACTTGGTCGGAGAATCGGGCCGCGGTTTGGTTTAATAAAAGCGTTTAGAAAATAATACTATGCCTACAGCTCAAGCAGAACCTTTAAAAATTGTTATTGATTTCGATAGCACGTTCACGAAAGTGGAGGGGCTAGATGAATTAGCGAGAATCGCACTTCAGGGAAATCCGAAGCAAGCGGAGATCGTGGGAAAGATTACCGATATCACTAACCAAGGAATGGCAGGGGCTTATTCTTTCGCAGATTCGTTGCGCGATCGCGTGGCTTTATTGCCCGCAAATCGTTCGCACGTAGATCAATTAATCGTCTTTTTGAAGGGGAAAATCTCGGAGTCATTTAAGCGCAATCAGGATTTTTTAGAAGAATATGCGGATCAAATCTTAATCGTTTCCTCCGGTTTTAAAGACTTTATCGTCCCAGTGGTAAACGAGATGGGTATCCCAGCGGAAAACGTATATGCGAATACCTTTACCTACGATGCGGAAGGTACTATTACGGGTTATGATACGGATAATTTATTGTCTCAGGACAAAGGCAAAGTACGTTTATTGCAATCCCTGCAACTAGAAGGCGAGGTTTACGTGATAGGGGACGGCATGACGGATTATGAATTACGCGAATCTGGTTTAGCGAATAAGTTCTTTGCTTTTACAGAGAATGTGTCTCGCAAGGCGGTGACGGACAAAGCTGATTTTATTGTCCCCTCCCTAGATGAGTTCTTATATATCAACGGTTTGAGCCGGGCACAATCCTATCCTAAATCTCGCATCAAAGTTCTTTTATTAGAAAATGTGCATCCAGGTGCCGTGAATGCGTTTAAGAAAGAAGGTTTCCAGGTTGAATTATTAAAGGGTGCCTTAGATGAGGATGAATTGATTGAGAAGATCAAGGATGTGTCCATCGTCGGCTTGCGTTCGAAGACTAATTTGACGAAGAAAGTATTAGATCATCCGAATGCGTCTCGACTTATGTGCGTGGGGGCATTTTGTATCGGTACGAACCAAATAGATCTAATAGAATGTGAGAAGCGCGGGATTGCGGTGTTTAATGCGCCCTATTCGAACACGCGTTCGGTGGTGGAATTGTCGATTGGTTTAATGGTGATGTTGACGCGTAATATCTTTGAGAAATCGACGAAAATGCACGCGGGTGTTTGGGATAAATCAGCGACGAATTCGTATGAAATTAGAGGAAAGAAAATTGGTTTAGTGGGTTATGGAAGTATCGGTACGCAGATTTCCGTGATTGCGGAGGCGCTGGGTATGGAGGTTTATTTCTATGATTCGGTCGATAAATTAGCTTTAGGTAATGCCAAAAAATGTAGCAGCCTGAAGGAATTATTATCTCATGCGGACTTTGTGAGTTTGCATGTGGATGGTCGAAAATCGAATACGAATATTATCGGGAAACAGCAGTTCGCATGGATGAAGGATAATGTGGTATTCTTGAATTTGTCACGTGGACATGTGGTCGAAATTCCGGCCTTAGTAGAAGCGATTAAATCGGGTAAAGTATGGGGTGCGGCGATCGACGTGTTCCCTTATGAGCCTAAGACGAATGACGAAGAGTTTATCAATGAATTACGCGGATTGCCTAATGTGATTTTAACACCGCATATCGGTGGAAGTACGGAGGAGGCGCAGAAGAATATTGGTGAATTTGTGCCATCTAAATTATTGCAATTTATTAATAATGGTAGCACCTATGGGTCAGTTAACTTCCCTGAATTACAATTGCCGCCATTAGAAGATGCACACCGTTTATTGCATATTCACCATAATGTTCCGGGGATTTTGGCCCAAATCAACCAAATCTTCGCGAAATACCACGTGAATATTATCGGTCAATACTTAAAGACGACAGAAAATACGGGTTATGTGATCACGGATGTGGCGAAGGAGTACTCAGAAGAAATCGTCAATGAATTGAGGTTAATCGATAACACGATTAAGTTTAGAATGTTATATTAATATGAGCACCTTTTTTACACCCGGCCCTGCGGCCTTATTTCCTACGGTTCAGTCCCATTATATGGAGGCTTTTCGCTTAAACCTCGGTTCGATTTCCC
>CAMDSI010000193.1 GCA_945906915.1 Spirosoma fluviale
CTTAATTGCCTAACATTGAGTACTAAACCTATTGAAAATGAAAAACTTACTAGTAGCTATATGCTTAATCGTTAGCATAGGATTGCAGGCACAAACTAAACCTTTACGTATCATATTTATTGGGGCTCATCCGGATGATTGCGATATTAAAGGGGGAGGAACGGCGGCTCTATTTGTGGAGATGGGACATCAGGTGAAATTTTTGTCTGTTACAAATGGGGATGCAGGTCATCAGTCGCAGGGCGGAGGGATGTTAGCTAAACGACGTATTGCGGAAACCAAGGAGGTGGCTAAGCGTTTGGGAGTTTCTTACGATGTGTTAGATAATCACGACGGGGAATTGTTGCCAACTTTGGAAATAAGATTACAAATCATTCGTAAAATTAGGGAGTGGAAGGCGGATGTGGTTATCGCTCCTAGGTCAAATGATTACCATCCTGATCATCGTTATACGGGTGTTTTAGTGCAGGATGCGGCCTTTATGGTGGGTGTTCCTAATATCGCTCCAGACACCGAGCCTTTGCGCAAAAATCCAGTATTCTTATATTTTCAGGATAGTTTTAAAAAGCCGAATCCATTCCAGGCGGATATTGCTGTAGATATTACACCAGTAATCGAAAAGAAAATAGCTGGCTTAGATGCGCATCAATCGCAATTTTATGAGTGGCTTCCTTGGATAGGAAATTATGAGGAGGATGTTCCCAAAGACCCAGCTAAATACAAAGCCTATCTGTTAGAAAAGAGAGTGGCTAAACCTAATGCAGGCACTCAAAAGAGCCTTGAAAAATGGTATGGTTCCGCTCGTGCTGCGAAGGCGCTTTATGCGGAAGCCTTTGAAATTTGTGAATATGGCACACAACCTACGGAAGCTGATATTCGAAGATTGTTTCCTATGTTAAAAATGGATTAAATCCACTCTTGAGTCACTTTGGCCGTTTTCTCAAAATCATCGTTGAATGAAAATCTCCATATTTGCGATAGGGTATTCGAACTGATTATGTTTGTTGTCTCCAAGCCTTGATCTATTAAATTATTCAATTCGGTGATTTTGGACGGCCCGGTACCTATCACCTACACTTTTGTCAAATATAATAAAAAGAGAACTTGTTCCCATTTCCGCAAAGGGAACAAGTTCGACTGTCTTTAAAACCTTCTAATTGATTTTTACCAGCGATCTAATCCTAGAATCTTTTTGCCTAATTCATTCAGGCTAGCCGTTTCGTATTTTATTTGTTCCCATTTACGGGGATCACCAGGGAAGGCATAACCTTCTGGTGCGATGCGATCGCGCCAAGAATTAACTCTCCATTCTCGCAACGAGGCATTGTCTTCCTCTGCTGGCATCATCGAAATATACTGTGCACAACGCACTTGGTCGCTATTGTTTGCTCGGATTCCATGTGGCTGTAAGCTATTAAAAATTAACAGATCGCCGGCTTCTAGCGTCACTTTGGTAGGTGTAAAATCGGATGTATCAGGCAAGAAGCGATTTCTATCTTCTGGCTGAGTTAATTTCCAAGTGTCATAGTTCCGGAATAATTCAGGGATGCATTGAAATCCTCCCATATTCTCGTCTAATTGATCTGCTAAGGCTAAAACCCCTTGCACATTCACTGGCTTCGTCTCGGGATCATAATCCCAGTGAATAAAGGCTTTATACTCATGACCCGGACGAATGGGAAAGTTCAAGTTCGCACGATCAATCGTGACCCATAATTTCTCCGTTCCCCATATATCCGCAAAAGCATCACAAACCCGCTGCGTCGAGCGATTATCCCATTGCAACTGGCTATTATAACATTCCACCATCCCCGTGTTCGCCAGCTCCTTCATCTTCATTTCAGCACGAGGTGCGGTATACCAAGTCGATGAATCATTCGGATCTTTTTCTTCAAATTCATACAAGAATGCCGCCGTCTTCAAAGCTTGCTCTCTCGAAACGGCTTGCTTAATAACCACATAGCCATTATGCTTCCAAAAGGCCCAATCCTCTTCACTTAATACGCGAAGTGGTTCGCCGTTCGAACGGTCGTTTAATTTTACCGTACTGCTTTTAGCCGTGGATGGATTACCGGGAATATCGTAGTGGCCGTTGTTAGGGATGTCTGTTTTCATAGGGATTAGAATTGGAATTCAATTTACACTAAAACACGATATCTAGTTGCGTTGCGTTCCCCATAGGTCAAAAATAATTCCAAAAACACTCCCTTTTTTAGGTCTCTACTGGCCGTCGCAGTAGACAAGTTTTTAAAAACACGCTGGTAGTCTTTTCTGGAAAAATCTTTCATACCGATGAAAATAAAGTATTCAATTCGTTCTGTTTCAGATAAAACCACGTTAGTGGTGTTCAATAAATTAGCAAGGGATTTATCCAAAACCCCAAGCATATATTCGATGAAAGGTGTGGATTGTCCGCAAGCGTCGCTTGTGGCGAGTGCTTGATAATAGTCTGATTGTGAGGCTGCAATAATCGTTTCAAAGGGTAAGAATTCGAAAATGGGATGTGATTTTGATAAAAGTAAAGATTGCCAAAATCTCCCCATCCGACCATTTCCATCTAGAAAAGGATGTATGAATTCTAATTCATAATGAAATACACAACTTTTAATGAGGAGTGGATCAGGATCCTGAGCCACATAGTCGAATAAGTCGTCCATTAAATAAGGAACTCGATTTGCCGGCGGTGCAATATGCGTTAAGGTTTTTCCTTTAGTTATTCCTACGGATCTATTTCGGTATTCCCCGGGATTTGTAATTAGTTCATGCATTAATACACGATGGGCACTTAAAAACGATTTGCTTTTGGAGGGTTTAAACTCGTTCCAGCGCTCATATAAGGCCAGCGCATTTTGGACTTCTTTTTGATCTCTTTCAAAACCTAGCAGTACCTTTCCCTCTTCGATGGCTTGAACTTGCGATTCACTGAGTGAATTTCCTTCGATGCCCAGGGTTGCCTGAATCGTTTTAATTCGATTCTCCTTCCTTAGTTGAGGGGATTTTTTGTCCAAATAATGAGCGGATGCTTCCCCTATCTTCAAGGAGATGGAAGCCACTAAATTCAAAATGGAAGGAGAAATGGTATAGGGCGGCTTCATGATAGTATCATATGATACTATCAAAGGTAAAATAAAAGGCCGAAGAACAATGTCCTCCGGCCTCGTAATAGATGCTTGCGCTCCTTATTTTTTCGGGCGAGAATATTGATCAATCGATGAAATTTTTCCATTCAAGTCGAATTGGAGGAATTCTACTAATGATTTTTCCCAAACCGATCCATCTTTAGCCACGCGCTTCTCTGAAGAAGTTACCATGATTCCAGAAACTGGATCAGTTTCGGCGATTTTGAATGGAAGAATTCCCCAGATTTTCCAATCCAATGAAGTGTAACCCTCCATCATTTGGCTAAGATCTTTTTTATCTAAGACTAATTTATTGCCATCAAAGTCTGTGATTTTAACTTTTTCAGCGAAAAATGTTAAAACAGTGGCTACATCCATCGCATTATAAGCTTTATTAAATTTCTCTATTGCTTCTACTTCACCCCGATTAGAGAATTGGAATGCTCTTCCGTTGTTTTCATCTTTTGTATAGATTTTTCCACCGGATGTTTTCCCAAATTCATTCGTAGCAGGAATAGAGGAGTATTGAGCGAAGTTTTTGATTTTGCCCTCATTGTCTATTGTAAATATTTCAAACAAATTCATCGTTTGCTTTGAGCCATCAGTTGTTTCACGTTCTTCTTTCGATCGCATGAAGACAATTTCATCTGTCGATCCAGCTACTTTCATAGGAAATATTGACAAAGGTACATCATTCAATTTCTTAGCATA
>CAMDSI010000194.1 GCA_945906915.1 Spirosoma fluviale
CCGGTTTCGATTTGGGATACGGTCAAAAGATCTTTCACTAAGACATCTAAGCCATCTAAACTTTTAGCAGCTTTTTCGAGAAATTTTTGGCGTATTTCTGGGCTTTCATCGGGGTTATCTAATAGCGTATGAACGAAGCCTTGAGCGGCGAAAATGGGTGTTTTGAGTTCGTGTGAGACGTCTGCTAGAAATTCTTGGCGATAGACGGCTGCTTTTTTTAACTCCTTTACTTCGTCTTCTGTGGTGGAAACGTAGTAGGTTAATTCACTTTTTAAGAGCTCGATGGGATTCTCTTTTTGGACTAATTGCTTCCGTGAAATTAAAGGAAAGCTCTTCTTCTTGATTTGCTTGATTTGGTCATATAATTCGTTCACTTCCTTGAAAACGAGGTTATCTAGGGCGAAGTAAATGAGTATCGAGCCAAATATCAGTACACTGATAAATCCGACAAAAAGGGTGGCGGAATCCGAGTTTGGCAAAAACGAAATAAAGGCCGTCGCTACACCAGCGATGACGAAGGCCAATAGGATTGAAAGGTAGCGTGGACTTAGCATGCTTGAAATTACGGATAATTTTTAAATTGTTGTACCTTTGTGCTTTGATAAGATAGCATGGAATTAAATTTATTGACTGCCATATCACCTGTTGATGGTCGCTACCGTAAACAAACCGCCGCACTGGCTCCTTATTTTTCTGAATTTGGACTGATTCAATACCGTGTGCGCGTTGAAATCGAATACTTTATTGCTTTGTGTGAGATTCCTTTGGCCCCCTTAAAAGGCTTTCCTAAGGAACATTATGCTGCCTTGCGATCGATGTATACGAATTTTTCGGAAGCGGATGCAACTTGGATTAAGGATACGGAGAAGGTAACTAACCACGATGTGAAGGCGGTCGAGTATTTTATCAAAGACCGAATGTTAGCCCTTCCTGGCGATATGAGCCCATTTGTGGAGTTTATTCACTTTGGCCTAACGTCTCAAGATATTAATAATACAGCGATTCCACT
Organism: Spirosoma fluviale; assembly: GCA_945906915.1. Classification (GTDB taxonomy): domain Bacteria; phylum Bacteroidota; class Bacteroidia; order Cytophagales; family Spirosomataceae; genus Aquirufa; species Aquirufa fluvialis_D. The sequence continues at coordinate 1,010 of CAMDSI010000194.1, forward strand.
TTCGTTAGCAGAGGCGCATCGCGATGTAATTTTGCCTGCTTATCAGGCGGTTGTAGCCACTTTAGAGGCCTACGCAACAGAGTGGAAAGAGATTCCTTTGTTAGCTCATACACATGGGCAGCCAGCTTCGCCTACGCGTTTAGGTAAGGAAATTAAGGTATTTGCAGAGCGTTTAAATCGTCAATTGGACTTGTTAGCACAAGTTCCCTTTACGGGTAAATTCGGTGGTGCGACGGGTAATTTCAATGCGCATCAGGTTGCATTTCCTGATATTAATTGGCCACAATTTGCGGCAAAATTGCATGCAGATTTAGGCATCAAACGTAGTCAATACACCACTCAAATAGAGCATTACGATAATTTAGCGGCCTATTTCGATGGATTGAAGCGCTTAGATACAATCTTGATTGACTTATCGCGAGATATTTGGCAATATGTTTCGATGGGTTATTTCAAACAGAAAATCAAAGCAGGAGAAATCGGTTCGTCGGCGATGCCACACAAAGTGAACCCGATCGATTTTGAAAATGCGGAGGGGAATTTAGCGATGGCGAATGCGTTCTTCGAATTCTTGTCAGCGAAGCTTCCGATCTCTCGTTTGCAACGCGATTTAACTGATTCGACGGTATTACGTAATGTGGGAACGCCATTGGCTCATGTAATGATATCCCTAAATTCCTTACAAAGAGGTTTAGGTAAATTAGAATTGAATAACAGCAAAATCCAGCAGGATTTAGAAGATAATTGGGTGGTGATCGCGGAGGCAATTCAAACGGTATTGCGCAGAGAAGCTTTCCCTAAACCTTACGAGGCATTGAAAGACTTAACACGTCACCACGGAAAAATTGACCAAGCTGTTTTCCACGCATTCATAGATGGATTAGCTGTTTCAGATGCGATTAAGGCCGAATTGAAGTTAATCTCACCCTTTAATTTCGTAGGCCGCGACGAAAACTAATAACTAAAATCCTCCGGACTTCGGACTCATTCCCTTCGGACTACCGACTACCGACTACTGATTACGGACTACCGACTACTGACTACTAGATACTGTTTACTGACTACTGATTACTGACTACTAGATACTGTTTACCGACTACTGATTACTGACTACTAGATACTGTTTACTGACTACTGTTATGACCCACCTCATGCACATCGCCCTCGTGGTAGCCGATTATGACGAAGCCATCGCTTGGTATACCCAAAAGCTCGGTTTCAAACTAATCGAAGATACGGTCCTAAGTGAAGTGAAGCGTTGGGTCTTGGTGCAGCCGTCTGGCGAGGGTTCTTGCCAATTACTGTTAGCGAAAGCGGCGACTGACGAACAAAAATCGAGAATAGGAAATCAAACGGGAGGACGCGTTTTTCTGTTCTTGCACACGGATGATTTCGAGAAAGATCATGCGAATTTGATTGCTCATGGCATTAGGATTGTGCGTGGACCGAGTGAGGAAGAATATGGTAAAGTGCTCGTATTCGAGGATTTATATGGAAATTTGTGGGATTTGATCGGTTAAAATTTTGATTTTACAGATTTCACTTTACATTTGTATCAAATAACAACACAATGACAAAAGCAACATACAACAAAAACTGGTGGCAAGGATAACAATCCCTGAACAGTTTCGCTGTGTGTACATGATATGTTTACTAAAGGCTTGCTGTTCGACAGTAAGCCTTTTTTTATTAATTTTGCCCTTTGAAACATGTCTAGCATAAACATACGAACTTCACGGAAAACACTTTTGGCCGATACACTGACGCCGATTGGAATCTTTTTGAAGATTCGAAAAAACTATACGAATTCGGTTATCCTCGAATCGGCGGATTACCATGGTAAGGAGCATGGCTTTTCGCACATTGCCTTTGATCCGATCGCTCGATTTGAACTAACGGATTCGAAAGTCACCCAAACATTCCCCGACGGGACACAGGAAAATTTTACTTTGGCAAATCGCCACGATGCGGTAGCGGCGTTAAAAAGCTTTGCGGATCGTTTTGATTTTACAAAGGAAAAAGGGGATTCGCCGATGGCGAACGGGCTTTTTGGCCATATCTCCTATGATGCGGTCACCTATTTCGAGGATATCGATATTCAAGCGAAAAATCCAGAATCAGCAATTCCCTCCATTCGTTATTATGTATACCGTTACGTGGTGGCGGTGAATCATTTTAATAACCAAATGAGCCTCTACGCGCACAGCTATGATGGTTCTGAGCCTTCCTTTGACACGATTACCTATCTGTTAGACATGCCGCATTATGCGACAGCGTCTTTCGCACGTCAAGGGGAAGAGGTAAGTAATTTAACGGAAGACCAAACGCGCGATATCGTAAATACCTGTATTAAACACTGTTTACGCGGGGACGTTTTCCAAATAGTTCCTTCCAGACGTTTTGCCCAAAAATTCCAAGGTGATGATTTTCAGGTCTATCGCGCGCTTCGCTCGGTAAATCCATCGCCGTATTTGTTCTATTTTGATTACGAGGAATACCGAATTTTTGGGGCATCGCCTGAAAAACAAATCAAGATTCAAGGTTCCGTCGCAGAGATTCATCCGATTGCGGGAACGTTTAGACGTTCTGGCGATGATGCCCGCGATGCGGAATTAGCACAGGCCTTGATCGCGGATCCGAAAGAATCGGCAGAACACGTGATGTTAGTAGATTTAGCGCGTAACGATTTAAGTCGTTCGGCAGATAATGTCAAAGTGGAGACGTTTAAAGAAGTACAATTCTTCTCGCACGTGATTCACTTGGTTTCTAAAGTGACTGGGCACTTGCAAAAGGGAGTGAATCCTCTCCAAATGGTAGC
>CAMDSI010000195.1 GCA_945906915.1 Spirosoma fluviale
CCCATTTAAAACGCAATTTGGTTTACATTAGGTGCCAAATTGCGTTTTTTGAAACGATTTACATTAAATTAAAATACTATGGAGTTAATCACCCCAGACTTTGGACTTATCTTCTGGCAACTAATTGTCTTTGGAATTTTATTTTTCCTATTAGCCAAATATGCCTGGAAGCCCATCATTCAATCATTAGCCGAGCGCGAGCAATCGATCGACGAGGCAATCAAATTATCTGAAACAACGCGTGCTGAAATGGCTGAATTGAAAGCAGGTAATGAGCAATTAATCACGTCTGCTCGTGCGGAACGTGATGCTTTGATCAAACAAGCGAAAGAAGCATCCGATGCGATGATTTCTCAAGCGAAGTTAGATGCACAAACGGCAGCATATCAGGAAATCGAAAAAGCTCGTGTAGCCTTCGAACAAGAAAAATCAAGTGCCGTAGCAGCAATCCGTAAGGAAGCAGCATCACTTTCTTTAGATTTAGCTGAGAAAGTGTTAAAAAGCCAATTAAAAGACAAAGCAACTCAGGAGAAATTAGTCACTGAGTGGATGGCTGACGTTAAATTATCTTAATCGAATAGACCATGTCAGAATTAATTGTAGCTCACCGTTACGCTAAATCACTGCTAGACTTCGCCATCGAAAAGAACGCGGTAGAGGCTGTGGCTAAGGATATGATCGATTTCGCAGAAACTTGCGAAGGAAGTACTGAATTAGTTTTAGCGCTTAAGAGCCCAATCATCAAGCATTATACGAAGTTAGCTATCCTAGCAAAACTTTTTAAGGATAAATTCAATCCTGTGACTTATGGTATCTTCGTGATTATCACGAATAAAAACCGCGAGAAAATTCTTCCTGCTGTAGCAAAAGAATTTATTTCGATGTACACAGATTTTAAAGGAATCCAAAAGGCTACAGTTACGACTGCGTCTTCTTTAACAGCAGATCAGAAAGCAACGGTATCGAAAATTGTGAAAGATTATACCGGTAAAGAAGTGGAATTAATCGAACAAATAGATGAAAGCCTAATAGGCGGTTTTATCTTAAAGGTAGGTGACCGACAAATCGATGATTCGATTAAGCGGAAGCTAAACGATTTGAAAGTTTCTTTAGCATCTTAATGTAAAAGGCCTTGGAAACAGGGCCTTTTTCTTGCCCTAAATCGCGTCGCGCGCATTCTGTATGAAAAAATTTGCTTTATTTTCTGGATCGTTGATGGCAGGTATATCCGTTGCCTTGGGCGCTTTCGGTGCGCATGCCTGGAAGGATTATTTACGCGGAATTAATCGTTTGGAGACTTTTGAGACGGCTGCACGTTACCAAATGTATGGAGGAATCACCTTGTTGATTTTAGGGGTTTGGCAGATGAACTTCAGCAATAAACACTTAAAGTCAGCAGCCTATTTTCAATTCGCAGGATGCATCATCTTTCCTGGATCTTTGTATTTAATTTGCCTGACTAATTGGAGTATATTCGGAGCGATTGCCCCGATAGGCGGACTTTCTTTTCTACTGGGTTATGGATTGATGATGTGGTCCATCTTTAAGAAATAATTAGTGACGCATCACTAATTCAAGACTTAACCAAACAATCTCCCCCATCGTCTTACAGTGTAAGAAACGATCATCCTCGTAATGCTTGGCTAATTCCGATTTTAATTGCTCCACATTATCTGGAGGGGCAATCTCATCTTTTGACATCACATCCATTAAGTCATACACCCGTTGACTCTCTGACTTTAATCGAGAAGCTATCATAGAACGCTCTTCTATTTGATATTGCCAAACCGATTCCGGCGTCATATATTTCATCCCCAATTCTATCAAGGCATTATTTTGCTTGAAATACTGTGGCAAATAAACCGATTTCTTACCCTCATAACATTGCTGATCAAAGTCAATGGGGCGTATTCGATAATATATCTCCTCAAAATCTGGCGTCGTAATCACCACAAAATTGGCCGAATGCATATCCCCCAATAATTGGACGAGACAACGCTCATTAAATTTGACAAATTCCTTTGCAAGACGAATGGGGGACTCTAAATTTTTCTCCAAATCTTGCTTAAGAAACGCGTCACCAGGCACACCCGCAATATGTTCCTCTACCAGTGTATTATCACAGGTGATATAATTGATCCTATTTGGCGATAAAATATGTTCTAATTCTAGCCCATAAACACGAGATGCATCCGCAATTTTAATGTAGAAATAATCAAAGTTATCATTTACCCGATTCACAATCCGAATCCGAAAGGGATGGGTATTTCCATAAGTACAATAATCCACCCGATCGATCACTAAGTGCTTAATTACCTCCTCATTCCCATCCGTTTTTAAATCGGCATAGATTTGTTTCAAAGCTTCATACACATCTTTTTGATCGCCCGGAGAATAAAAAACCGTCTCCCAAAGGGTATCCACTTCATTCTTATCATAAAGAACAATGGAATTATCATAGCGCAACAGATCAGTATAGCTAATATTCATCTTATGCTCCCGGTTGTATTTATGTAAATACCTCCGAAGCTGTTGGTTAATCCGATAAAGGGTCTTCTTTTTCGAAATAAGGGCCATTATTCAGTGTAGTCTAAGGATTTGCCGAACGTTTCCTTCAGTTGATAGACGGAATAGATGGCCAAAGCAAAGCATAAAATCCCTACATAAGCCGCAGAATGAATCAAGCCTACCGACGGAATTAAAAACTTAAAGAGTAAAGAAATAGGAATTAGTGCTCCCCGAACAAAATTAGGCACCGTCGTCGTAACGGTCATTCGAACATTCGTCCCAAACTGTTCTGACGAAAAGGTCAAAAATACGGCCCAATAACCTCCAAAGAAACCTAGCAAGGTAATCATCACATAAGCATGCGTGGTAGTAATATTAGACATCCCAAAGAGATAATACACACAAATCCCCACCGCAATAAATAAATAGGTTAAAACAGCTTTTCCGCGGCTCTTCAGCCATTGACTTAGGGCGCCAGCCGCAAAGTCTCCCGTGGCAAGACCTATATAGCAAAACATAATCGCATCCCCGCCACTGATTTTTCCATCAATGCCTATCAGCCTCGAAATTTCTGGTGCTGAAAAGACCAAAATTCCAATGATATACCAAATAGGCAAGCCCATCAAAATACAATACAGGTATTTTTTAAAGGTCACTGGATTTTGAAATAGCTGAAAGAAATTTCCTCGTTCTACTTTATCATCCATTTCCGTATACATGGATGATTCGAATGTCCCTAAACGCAAAAGTAAGAGCGCTAATCCCATTCCTCCACCTATAAAATAACAAGATCTCCACCACTCGGGATCCGTACTTAAGCCGGCAATTATGGGAGCAAAAACGGCTCCAGCCGCGCCCACACCTGCAATAATTAAGGTCCCGATGCCTCGCTTGGATGGCGGCAAAGTTTCATTTACCAGCGTAATCCCAGCTCCTAATTCACCTGCAAGCCCTATTCCTGCAATAAAACGTAAGATGGCGTAGGTATTCAAATCAGTTACTAATCCATTCAACGCATTGGCGGCAGAATACAATAGAATAGACCCAAATAATACTGATTTTCGACCTTTTTTGTCCCCATAAATTCCCCACAAAATTCCGCCTAGCAACATTCCGCCCATTTGGACATTCATCAAGTTCAAACCCTGATTCAATAAGTCATTGCCTTTTAAACCTAGGCTCATCAAGCTAGGATTTCTTACTACCGAGAATAAAATCAAATCATACACATCCACGAAGTAGCCGAGAGCGGC
>CAMDSI010000196.1 GCA_945906915.1 Spirosoma fluviale
GAAGCGAAGTTAAAGCAAAAATAAACCATGGGTTTTTTCGAAAATAACCGCCTAGTTGAATTAATCACTGGATATCTCAAGACACAATTTGAGATCATCAAGTTAGATATTCAGGAAAAACTAGAGGAGATTTTTATTCGAATTTTCAAACTGTTTTTAGTCGCTACAGGATTCGGAATTACCTTGTTTTTCCTTCTTTTAGGAGGCTCAGAGTGGATCAATCAGGCTTTAGAAAGTCGTTTCATTGGTTATTTCATCGTAGCATTAATTAGTGGCCTAGTTAGTCTGTTTCTTTTTTTATCCCTAAAACCGCGCGAAAATGAGTCAGAATAAAGAGAAAAGGGAGGAATTAGAAAGCCAAGCGGCGGCCATTCAAGAACAACTAACTAAAACCGTAACCGAATATAAGAAGGTGGGTAATCAGATGCTGATTGCTGGTGGAATTTTGGCAGGTGGCTATTTGCTTTATTCTGTATTCTCAGGATCTAAGAAAAAAGGCTCTTTCGTGGGCGATGCGATTAAATCCTATGCCCTGGCATTAGCCCTTTCGTATGCAAAAGATTTATTACTCGATTACCTAGCATCGCTAGAGCAAGAAACCGAAACAGCGGTAGTAGTGGAAGAATCCACAGTCAACCCCTGATTACTAGTTACTGACCACTGTCTACTAGATACTGACCACTGTCTACTGGATACTGACTACTGTCTACTGGATACTGTTTTAGTTTTCCATCAAATAAGCCTTAATAAACTCATTAATCTCCCCGTCTAACACCGCATCGGTATTCGATGTTTGGTAATTCGTGCGATGATCTTTCACGCGGCGATCGTCTAATACATAAGATCTGATCTGCGAACCCCATTCGATTTTCTTCTTCCCCGCTTCTACTTCAGCACGAGCTGCGTTGCGTTTATCGATTTCGATTTGGTATAATTTGGACTTCAAAAGTCGTAAGGCCACCTCTTTGTTCATTAATTGCGAACGTTCTTGCTGGCAAGCGATGATGATTCCGGAGGGTCTGTGAGTTAAGCGAACGGCGGTTTCGACTTTGTTGACGTTTTGGCCCCCAGCTCCACCGGAACGGAAGGTATCCCAATCAATATCCGCCGGATTAATTTCGATTTCAATCGTGTCATCCACTAAAGGGCAAATGTAAACAGATGCAAAAGAGGTGTGGCGACGGGCATTCGAGTCAAACGGGGAAATACGCACTAAACGATGCACCCCATTCTCCGATTTTAAATTTCCGTAGGCAAATTCACCATCTACTTCGATGGTTACCGATTTTATACCTGCTACGTCCCCTGGATTTTCATCTACTAAACGTACCTTGAAACCATTTTTTTCCGCCCACATGTGGTACATGCGCAAAAGCATCGCGGCCCAGTCTTGGGATTCTGTTCCACCGGCCCCAGCATTGATCTCTAACACGGCGCTCATATTATCGCCTTCCTCAGACATCATCTTGCGGAATTCCAAAGCTTCAAGATTAGCCTCCAGCTTCTCGCCTTCTGCATCCACTTCCGCTTCGGTCGCTTCGCCCATTTCGTAAAATTCCCAGATGGTTTCTAAATCGTCTTGTGCGTTCGCGAGTTTATCGAATCCATCCGTCCAAAACTTCAGCCCACGCATTTCCTGCATCGTGCTTTCTGCTTTAGCTGGATTATTCCAAAACTCGGGATCCAAGGTCACCGTCTCTAGTTCAGAGATTAAATATTTCTTGTGATCGTAGTCAAAGATACCTCCTTAAAGCCTCTATTCTGGCTTTCAGGTCATTGAACCTGTCTCTAGTCATGTGTTTTTCTACTTAATAAAGTGCAAATATACCCGATTTTGTGCTAAATTGCGGCCTCATTCATTTAAATCAAGTAATAAAATGGCGCAACAATACGATTTGATCGTGGTAGGCTCAGGCCCAGGGGGTTATGTAGCAGCTATCCGAGCTTCTCAATTAGGTTTAAAATGTGCAGTCGTGGAAAAGGAATCCTTAGGCGGCATTTGCCTTAACTGGGGATGTATACCTACGAAAGCCCTTTTGAAATCTGCCCAAGTTTTCGAATATATTAAGCACGCATCAGATTACGGTATCACCGTAAAAGGCGCTGAAGCTGATTTCTCTGCGGTTATCGCCCGTTCTCGTGGCGTGGCTGATAGCATGAGCAAAGGCGTTCAGTTTTTGATGAAGAAAAATAAGATTGACGTGATTATGGGTTTTGGGAAAATCCAACCTGGTAAGAAAGTCGAAGTAACCGACGCGGACGGAAAGAAAACCGTTTACGACGGAAAAAATATCATGATTGCAACGGGTGCTCGTGCACGTGCATTACCTAATATCCCAATTGATGGCGAAAAAATCATCGAATACCGCAAGGCGATGAGTTTGGAAAAACGTCCTGATTCGTTGGTCATTATCGGTTCTGGTGCGATCGGTGTTGAATTTGCATACGTGTATGCGGCGATGGGAACGAAAGTGACGATTGTTGAATTCCTTCCAAACATCGTTCCTGTAGAGGATGAGGATGTTTCTAAAGAATTAGCGAAGCAATACAAGAAAATGGGTATCGATATCTTGACGTCTTCTAGCGTGGAGTCAGTGGATACGAAAGGAAAAGGTTGCAAAGTGAGCATCAAAACTCCAACCGGAAATCAAGAGATTCAATGCGATATCGTGCTTTCAGCGGCGGGTGTTATCTGTAATTTAGAGAACATCGGCTTAGAAGAAGTGGGTATTATCGTAGATAAAGGTCGTATCCCAGTGAATGCTTGGTACGAAACGAATATGCCTGGTTACTATGCGATTGGCGATGTGACTCCTGGTCCGGCTTTGGCACACGTAGCTACAGCAGAAGGAATTATCTGTGTAGAGAAAATTGCGGGTCATAAAACCGAGGCATTAGACTACTCAAATATCCCAGGCTGTACCTATTGCACGCCAGAAATCTCGTCTGTAGGTATGACAGAAAAGAAAGCGAAAGAGGCAGGATACGATATCAAAGTGGGTAAATTCCCGTTCGTAGCCTCTGGAAAAGCAACCGCTGCGGGTGCTCGCGAAGGTTTCGTAAAAGTAATTTATGATGCCAAATACGGTGAATTATTAGGCGCGCACATGATCGGTTACAACGTAACGGAATTGATTGCTGAAGCGGTGGTGGTTCGCAAATTAGAAAGCACGGCTTACGAGATTATGAAATCAGTTCACCCGCATCCGACGATGTCAGAAGCCTTCAAAGGCGCGACAGAAGCGGCTTACGGAGAAGCAGTGGATTTATAATCGGAATGTTAGATAATAAAAAAGAGGAGCTCGAAAAAGCTCCTCTTTTTTTTAGTTCAATTTCACCTGAACGCTTTTATAAGCGATCCTACTCTTAGGATCATGTGCCTGAATGGCGATGGTTCCAGGTTGAATTCGTCTGGCTTCTGTTTTACCCGCTGGTTCTACAAAATCGACTACCGTTCTTCCGTTGATTTTCGTGGTTATGTGATTTCCTTCCACTTTCACATATAATTCAAACCATTCTTCATCGTGCACTAATTTTTCAGCGGTGTCTACAATACCATAAAGGCTTGCGGTTCTGCGCCAATCGGTGTGTGAATTGTTGACTTGGATTTCATAACCTTGAGAAGGCCAGTTGTTTTCTAAGAACGCCGTACAAACATACAAGCCAGAGTTTGCACCAGGGTATGTTTTCACGATTGCTTTTACTTCGAAGTTTTGGAAATTATGATTGCCCACGGGACCATCATAAAAAAGATG
>CAMDSI010000197.1 GCA_945906915.1 Spirosoma fluviale
TAAGGTGATAATTGTCGATAAAGTCACTAAAAGCGCTATCGCGATCGTGCTGTGCGCTGCAACTTCTTTCTCATTTTGAAATAATAACCATTGGTTCGCGAAAAGTTCTGCTTTTTGGCCAGATGTGCCTATTTTTTGCCAAATAGAAATGCCCGATGTCGCGATGGCATTGCCAATAATCGCTATGGCTAAGAAAAGGGTTTGTGGTCTTTGAATCATATTTTTTATCAATTAATAGGCGAAATTACGCATTTTCTTCAAAAAGCTTCGCCGCAATTTTTGCCGACGATAAACAAAGCGGAATTCCTCCGCCCGGATGGACGCTGCCGCCTACCCAATACAAATTTTTGATCGCCTTGCGGTAATTAGGATGACGTAAAAACGCTGCGAATCGGTTGTTCGACGCATTTCCGTACAAGGCTCCACCGGCTGACGAAGTTCTTGCCTCGATGCTGCGCGGATCTAATAGGTCTTCTGCAACGATGTGTTTCTCGATGTCTACGCCTAAGTTGCGCGATAATTTCGCGATCACATTTTGGCGCATTTTTGCCACGAGCGCATCCCAATCCTGTCCCTCGTTCGCGGGAACATTCATGAGGATAAACCAGTTTTCGCCACCTTTCGGGGCGTCGCCTTTTTCCATTTTCGAGGAGATGTGCAAGTAAATGGTGGGGTCGCCGTTGATGGTTTTGTCCTCGAAAATGGCCTTGAACTCGCCTTTATAATCGTCTGAGAAGAAGATGTTGTGTACGCCTAATTCATCGAACATTCGGTCCATTCCCCAATAGAAGATGATTCCGGAGCTGGATTTTGGCTGGTTTAATAGCTTTTTAGGTGCCGGCTCTTGCGAAAGTAATTTTTCATAGCTCGGTCGTATATCCGCGTTGCTGGCGATATAATCGAATGCATACGAGCCTTTATCGGTTGCTAGGCCGGTCGCCGTATTATTGGAAGTAGTGATTTGGGATACCTTCTCTCCTAAATGAAATTTCACACCTAATTCCGTTGCAAGACGGTGCAGCGCCCGAGGGATGCTGATGATACCGCCTTTTGGGAAAAAGGCTCCTATGTTGTATTCTAAATGAGGGATGATCGATAAAGTCGCGGGCGTTTGGTAGGGATCTGAGCCATTATACGTGGCATAGCGGTCAAAAAGCTGGACCGTTTTCGGGTCCTTAAAACGAGTAGCATGTGAGCGGTGCATCGTGCTAAACAAGCCTAAACGATGTAGGTTCGCATAGCCTTTGAGGGCTTTGGAACCCGTCCAAGTCGATAAGGAATGCAAAGAATTGTCTAGAAATAGCTCACTGATGATGTGGTAGTTTTCGCCGATTCCACGTAAAAAAGCGGATACGTTTTCTGACGATTCTCCTAATTCTGAGGCAATCGCCGCAGCTGTTTCCTCCGGTGCCGCATTCGTCTTCAAGCGAGTGCCATCTTCCCAAAAGTAGCGGCAAATCTCCGGCAATCGCTCATAAGTGAAATAGTCCCGCGGATTTTTGCCCGCCAGCGTGAATAATTCGTCCACTAAATGAGGCATCGTGAAGAGGGACGGGCCGGCATCAAAACGAAAGCCGTCCATTTCAATCTCAGCTAGCTTTCCACCTACATAGGCATTAGCCTCGAAAACGCTGACTTCGTGCCCCGCCACCGCGCTGCGGATGGCAAAGCCCAAGCTTCCCATACCTGATCCGACTATTCCTATTTTTGGCATGATTCAAAATTAGCTAAAAAAGAATAAAAGGGTAAATGTTTTTCACTCCCTGACCTTTTCCGTAATTTTGCTCGAATTTTAATTTTTTCTATGCTACGTACACATACAAATGGCGAATTGCGCATCGAACACGCGGGCACCGAGGTAACACTTTGTGGCTGGGTTCAGCGTTCACGAGATAAAGGGGGGATGATTTGGGTGGATCTTCGGGATCGTTACGGAGTTACTCAGTTGATGTTAGAAGAAGGAAAATCGTCTGCGGAGGCTTTAACGCTGGCACGTAGTTTAGGTCGTGAATTTGTGGTGGAGGCGAAAGGTACCGTGGTAGAGCGTTTGTCTAAAAACGACAAGATGCCTACTGGCGATATTGAAATCAAAGTGAGTGAATTGCGCGTATTAAATCCCGCTAAATTGCCTCCCTTCTTAATCGAAGATGAGACCGATGGCGGCGATGATATTCGCATGAAATACCGTTACTTAGACTTGCGTCGTAATCCGATTCGCGAGAGTTTGCAATTACGTCACCACGTGGGTCGTGAAGTGCGTAATTACTTAGATAAGCAAGATTTTATCGAGGTGGAAACACCTGTTTTGATCAAATCAACTCCTGAAGGTGCGCGCGATTTCGTCGTACCTTCTCGGATGAATCCAGGCGAATTTTATGCCTTGCCGCAGTCTCCGCAAACCTTTAAGCAATTATTGATGGTATCCGGTTTCGACCGCTACTACCAAATTGTGAAGTGTTTCCGGGATGAAGATTTGCGCGCAGATCGACAGCCGGAATTTACTCAAATCGACTGCGAAATGTCGTTCGTGGAGCAAGAAGATATCCTGAATATGTTTGAGGGATTGATTCGTCATTTGTTCCAAAACGTGAAAGGCTTCGACATCGGAACGGTGCCGCGCATGACCTATGCGGACGCGATGAAAAACTACGGTTCAGACAAGCCGGACATTCGTTTTGATATGAAATTCGTGGAATTGAAAGGCGACGACGTGGATTTAACGTCTGGCAAAGATTTTCAAGTTTTTGATACGGCGAACACCGTAGTGGGTATTTGTGTCAAAGGCGCAGCCGAATATACCCGCAAGCAACTGGATGAATTAACGGATTTTGTTCGTCGTCCACAGATCGGCGCAAAAGGCTTAATTTACGCTCGCGTTCAAGCGGACGGCGTAGTGAAATCATCGGTAGATAAATTCTATTCAGAAGCAGATTTAGCTACTTGGGCTGCGGCGTTTAGCGCGGAGCCAGGGGACTTAATTTTGGTTCTTTCAGGTGAAGGCGACAAGGTGCGTAAGCAATTGAACGAATTACGTTTAGAAATGGGAACGCGTATGGGATTACGTGACCCGAATAATTACAAAGTACACTGGGTAGTGGATTTCCCACTATTAGAGTACGGCGAGGAAGAGGATCGTTGGTTTGCGATGCACCATCCTTTCACAAGTCCTAAGCCAGAGGATATTCCATTGATGTTAGCTGGGGAATTGGGTAAAGTTCGCGCGAACGCCTACGATTTAGTCGTGAATGGGGTGGAAGTAGGAGGAGGGTCGATTCGTATTTTCCAAAAAGACCTACAGTCAAAAATGTTCGAAGTTCTTGGATTCACTCCGGAGGAAGCACAAGCACAATTCGGATTCTTACTAGATGCCTTTGAATATGGGGCGCCGCCGCATGGTGGTTTAGCCTTTGGTTTTGACCGACTTTGCTCTTTATTCGGTGGGACGGATTCGATCCGCGATTACATCGCTTTCCCTAAGAACAACGCGGGACGCGACGTGATGATTGATTCTCCATCTCCTTTAGCGCAAGCTCAGTTAGATGAATTGAAGATTAAGACGACGGTATAATTTAATTTACTGAATAGAATGAAAGAAGGGGCCGCGCAGCGGCCCCTTCTTTTTTTGTTAAAGCTCGTATTTAAACACCGGGCTTTCCCATTCTCCGGCGTTGATATTCAACACCTCTTTAATCTCGCCTTTGTGGATATCGAATA
>CAMDSI010000198.1 GCA_945906915.1 Spirosoma fluviale
AAAGACACAACGTCTGTCGACTTCTCCCAAAAAGAATCCTTAATCAACCTAAGCTTCACCTCAAAAGCCGACAAAGGCAAGCGCACCCGCTTGAGTGGAACATTCGCAGGCGCGACCTTCACAGGAACAGGCCAATTAGCGAACGGCGACTGGGTTTCGTGGAAAGCATCGGCATCCGCTGCAGCAGACACGGTAGCGAAAAAAGCAGGTAAGAAAGAATCGAAAGAAGAATTAGGGTCCGTTATTTTCCCATTCGCAGGTTACGGAACGGCTAAGCCAGCTTCATCGGAGACGATTTTGATCAAGAACGCGACGGTTTGGACGAATGAAAAATCCGGCGTTTTAACAGGCGGCGATGTATTATTAAAGAACGGTAAAATCGCGGCGATTGGTAAAGGATTAAAAGATCCTTCGGCACGCGTGATCGACGGAACGGGCAAGCACGTGACGGCGGGCATCATCGACGAGCACTCGCACATAGCTGGAACCGGCGGCATTAACGAATGTTCGCAATCCGTAACGGCTGAAGTGCGTATTCAAGACGTCATCGATCCAGATGATATTGACATCTACCGTCAATTGAGTGGTGGTGTGACGGCAAGCCATATTTTGCATGGTTCTTGTAACACCATTGGTGGCCAAACACAATTACTAAAATTGCGTTGGGGTGCAAATGCAGAAGGAATGAAGTTTGCGAACTGGGATCCGTTTATCAAATTCGCTTTAGGCGAGAACGTAAAACGTTCTTATAACACCTCGAATCCACGTTTCCCAGATTCAAGAATGGGTGTGGAGCAGGTGTTGATGGATGCCTTCACTCGTGCGAAAGACTATGAAAAGCAAGGTCCTGGAAAGCGCATTGATTTAGAATTAGAGACTTTGGTCGAAATTTTGAACCACAAGCGTTTCATCACGTGCCACTCGTATGTACAGAGCGAGATCAATGCGATGATGAAGGTGGCGGATCATTTTGGATTCACGGTGAATACATTTACCCACATTTTAGAGGGGTATAAAGTGGCTGATATTATGGCCAAACACGGTGCGAGCGCGTCTACGTTCTCGGATTGGTGGAGCTATAAAATGGAGGTGACGGATGCGATCCCACAAAATGCCTATTTAATGCAAAAGACGGGTGTGAACGTGGCGATTAATTCGGATGATGCGGAAATGGCGCGTCGTTTGAATCAAGAAGCTGCGAAATCAGTGAAATACGCCGGTATGTCAGAGGAAGACGCCTTGAAAATGGTGACTTTGAATCCTGCCAAAATGTTACACGTCGCTGACCGCGTCGGTTCGATCAAGGAAGGCAAGGATGCGGATATCGTGGTTTGGTCAGATAATCCTTTATCGATTTATGCTAAATCCGAACATACCATCGTAGACGGCGCTATCGTATTCGATCGCGCGGCAGACTTAATTCGTCAGGCAGAACTGAAAGCAGAGAAACAACGTTTAGTCCAAAAAATGATCGGAGCGAAAAAAGGCGGTGCATCGACTCGTCCTGCAACTCCATCCTACAAAGAGGAAAACGAGTGCGAGGTGGATCACCACCACGGCAACAGCATTTGGGACCGTATTTCGAGCCGTTGGGATAACACTGAAAACTAGAATTCAACATGAAAAAACAGATCATATATACATTCTTCTTTGCGCTTAGCGGTATTTCTGCCTTCGCACAAGAAACCATGCACCCGTCCCCTGCCCAAAGCAAGACCATCGTCATTTCCGGCGGTACGATTCACGTGGGTAATGGAACGGTCATCGAAAACGGCACACTCGTTCTCGAAAAAGGCAAAATCAAATCCGTTTCCGCTTCCCCTGTCACTATTTCAGGAGACGTAGAGCGCATTGATGCGACAGGTAAGCAAGTCTACCCCGGCTTAATCGCCTCTAATTCGAGCTTGGGTCTAGTGGAATTCGTTTCCACGAAATCAACCGTCGACATCGAGGAATTAGGTGAAATGAACCCGAACATTCGTTCGATCGTAGCCTATAATACCGATTCGAAAATCATCAACACAGTACGTTCAAACGGCGTTTTATTAGCCCAAATCACCCCACAAGGTGGAATGATCCCCGGATCTTCTAGCATCGTTCAACTCGATGCGTGGAACTGGCAAGATGCCGCTTACGCGATGGATAATGGCGTTCACTTCAAGATGCCGGCTTTAATTAACCGCCCGATGGCGTTTCAACGCAGAGGGGCGAACGCGGATCCCGTGGCAGCGGGTTTGGCGCGCCTCGCAGAGGCGCGGTCCTTTTTTCAAGAAGCGAAGGCGTATTTGAACGAGAAGACGCATACGAGTACGAACTTGAAGTTCGAAGCAACTAGAGGATTATTCGACGGAAGCAAGCCCTTTTTCGTGCACTGTGATTTAGTGAAGGAGATGCTAGCGGCGATTAATTTTGCCAAAGAATTCAATTTCAAACTTGTTCTCGTAGGAGCCACAGACAGTTATATGATTGCGGATATTTTGAAGGAGAATAAGGTATCGGTGATTTTGGGAGAAATCCATAGCCTACCAGCTACAGAAGACGATGCCGTAGATCAACCCTATAAGACCCCAGGAATGCTGCAGAAAGCAGGCGTATTATTCTCGATGGGCTTCGAAGGCAGTGATGGGAACTGGCGTCAACGCGACCTTCCCTTCCATGCAGGAACGATGGCCGCTTACGGAATGACGAAGGAAGAAGCAATTTCTGCGATCACGCTGAATGCTGCCAAAATCCTACACATCGCTGATCGCACCGGCAGTATCGAAGCAGGCAAAGATGCAAACGTAATCATCTCAACAGGTGATGTGTTAGATATGCGTTCGAGTGTTTTAACGCATGCCTTCATCCAGGGCCGTGCTTTGAATTTAGATAACAAACATTCGCAACTTTTTGAACGCTATAAGTACAAATACAGCGTGAAATAAATTTCCTACAAGTTTAGTGATTAGAGTCCTCAAAAGCCGATTTTATCTTTTGAGGACTTTTTTTATACTCTCATTGCGCACGAATATCAGTGTTTTCATAATCTTCACTTATAAAGCGGAATAAGTTTTGTTTTTGGGTTTATTCTCTGAATATTATCAAAAATAAAACTGTAACCACTAAAACTTTATGAAAACCAAACTAGTCTTTTCGACCGTATTGATCAAGTCGCGCCTGACCTTACGAATGACACAATCACAAGTCGCCACCGCGGTCGGCGTATCCCAAAGCGCCTACAATTATTGGGAATCTGGCAAACATTATCCGAATGCCACGAAAATTTACCTTCTCATCAAAGTCTTGAAGATTCCAATTGAGGATGTTTACACCACTTAAATTTTTCTTACCTTTGGGGGGATGATTCGCCTCAGCATTTTACTTTTTTTCACATTCGTTGCGTGCACCAGCTCCCCTGAGCCGGCCACTCATTTCTACGACTGGAAAAAAGAGCTGAACCGCCTATCATCTTCCCCCATTTCGGTAAAAAAGACCGTCATCCTGGACGGCACCACTGAAGTAATTGATTCGGTTCAGGTTGATTTGGCCAAAGAGTGGGCCCTATTCAACGAAGCCGATCTCAACAAACCCGCCTACGCCCTTAGTTATGAGGATCGCTCGACCCCTGGTCTCATCCGATATTTGTTAAAAAAAGGAGACGACCTTCCCGTGCGTTCTTTTATGGTGACTTTAGATTCCTTAGGTCGCCCTGCTTC
>CAMDSI010000199.1 GCA_945906915.1 Spirosoma fluviale
TATCTTCGCCTATATCAAGGATCATTTAGGCGGTGATTTATCGAACAAAGTTTTAGCAAACGTAGCAAACGTTTCTGAGGACTATGTAGGTCAATATTTCAAGATGTTAACGGGTATTAACCATCAAGATTATATCGAGTACCAACGTATGGAAGCGGCGGTAGGTTTACTTCGTACGACGAAGAAATCCATCCGTGCGATCGGTTCCGAGGTAGGTTACAAAGACACCGCGTATTTCTGCCGTCGTTTCAAGATGATGTTCGGCATTCCAGCTGGAAAGATGAGACGAAGAGAGTCGTTGATGAATATCTAGAAAAAAAGCCTGCTGAAATCAGCAGGCTTTTTTTCAGTAACCAGTAGACAGTGGTCAGTATACAGTAGTCAGTTTCTGATTAGCGACTGACTACTGTTTACCGGCTACTGGCTACTGTAGTCGCAGCTCCGCTTCGACTACATCAAATACTTCAACTTCACTAATTCTCTCTCCGTCAAGAATCTCCAGCTTCCGCGTGGAAGATCTTTCTTCGTTAATCCAGAGAAAGTGGTGCGGTCTAGTTTCGTTACTTCGTAACCTAGGTGTTCGAAAATACGACGAACGATACGATTTTTGCCAGAGTGGATTTTAACGCCAATGACGTAGCCGTCTGGAGTGACTTTGGCCAAATCATCTACTTTAATTTCGCCATCCTCTAAAATTAAACCTTCCTTGATTTTCTCGAAATCCTCGTCTGTCAAGGGCTTGTCTAATTCAGCTTGGTAAATCTTCTCTATCTCGTTAGATGGATGCGTTAGTTTATCCGCTAATTCACCGTCGTTTGTTAACAACAATAAACCGGTCGTGTTTCTATCTAAACGTCCCACCGGGTAAATACGCGATTCTGTTGCGTTCTTCACTAATTCCATGACGGTCTTGCGATCGTTCGGGTCGTCGGTGGTTGTTAAAAAGTCTTTTGGCTTATTTAATAATAAGTAAACTGGTTTTTCCCGGTTTAACTTACGGTTACCGTATTTCACGATGTCCGTCGGATGCACCTGGTAGCCCATTTCTGTGATTACCTTGTTATTTACTTTGATTTCACCCGCTTCAATTAATTTATCCGCATCGCGACGAGAACAAATTCCCGCGTTGGCGATGTAGCGATTTAAGCGAATTTCGTCAGAACGACGATCGGTTTGGGCGATTTTCTTTTGGATCTTCGCAGGAGCACGCTCCTTGTAACGATCTAATTTATATTGTGGCTCGAAAGCGGGACCTGCATCAAAACGCGAACGGCTTTTAAAGGTCTCGCGATCAGAATAACGTGGATTGCGAGATCCTTCTGGACTCTCCGTGCGATCTGCAGAACGCTCTGTGCGCTCCTCATACTTACGCTCAATGCGCGCAGTTGGATTTTCATCACGCAGTGTAGTCGACTCTTCTGAACCCTCAGCCTTCGGGGTCGCATCGCGATCCCAGCGATTATCTCCTTTATAAGGTGTACGTGTTGGATTTTCAGTTCTGCCAAAAGGCTTGCGTTCGCCGCCTCCTTGGTATGGTTTACGATCTCCACCTTGGTATGGTTTGCGTTCGCCGCCACCTTGGTAGGGTTTGCGCTCGCCATCAAATGGTTTACGATCTCCGCCTTGGTATGGCTTGCGTTCGCCGCCTCCTTGATAGGGTTTGCGCTCGCCATCAAATGGTTTACGATCTCCGCCTTGATAAGGCTTGCGTTCGCCGCCACCTTGATAGGGTTTGCGTTCGCCATCAAATGGTTTACGATCTCCGCCTTGGTATGGCTTGCGTTCGCCGCCACCTTGGTATGGTTTGCGTTCTGATGAAAAACGATTAGTTGATTCTGATCTAGGTGCACGTGGCGCGCTAGAGTCGTTACGTGGACCTCTGAATTCACGAGGGGCACTAGAGTCATTACGTGGTCCGTTAAAATCACGGCCTCCTGAAGGGCGACCATCTGATCTGCTTGCAGATCTTCCTGTGGATCTGTCTGTTGATGCACGACCTTCTGATGGTCGGCTGTCACGACGGTTATCGTCGTTTGAAATTCTTTTTCTCATAATTGTACAACATCACTGCTGGGAATAAAAGATGACGAACGTTTGTCATCTTGCTTTCGATTGTCGAAATTTAGGCAAAGGTACATAGAATAATTCAGTTTGTATGTACATTTACCGTAGTTTAGCCCTATATGAAATTCGTAAAGCCATCCTATTCAGGCATTTATCTTTTAATACTAGCCGTTTCTGGCCTATTAAGCGGCTGTAATTATGACGCGCGTCTGTTCAGAAAAGCAAAGCAAAATTTTGAGCTAGGGGAATATGAGTGGACGATTCGGGAAGTTAAGCCTTTGGCACAAAGATACTTCAGAGCCGCTGAAACAAATTATTTTGTAGCGGAGTCCTATCGACTTTCGAACCGCATCCAGTTTGCCACGCCATTTTATTTAATTGCTAAAGAAAAGGGCTACGAAGACAAAAACATCAACTTGAATCTCGCCTACGCCGCGAAAGCGAATGGAAAATATGCGGATGCGAGAAAATACCTGAAAGAATTTATCGATTCCAAACCGTCCCGCGAATTAGTGGTGAAGGCCGAAATCGAATTAGATAATTTACCAGCGGTAGAGGAATACAATAAAAAGCCGAGTCCGGTAAAGATTCAAGGATTAGTGGGTAATACGAATCAAGCGGAATTTGGCCCGATTAAAATGGGTGATGACCTGATTTTAACGAGTTCGAAGAAGCCTTTGATTTATAAAAACAACGGACTGCCCTTCTTAGGTCTCTATAAAGCTCACCTGAAAAAACCCGGAGAGATCGAAAAGCTGGAATTGTTCAGCCCTAATTTATTGGATGCAAATGCAAACGAGGGAACGCCTGCCTTTTCGAAGGAGGGGAATTTGATGGTTTTTGCTAGAGGAAATTCGGGTAAAAGCAAGGATCCGTCGCCGGATGTGGATTTGTACATATCTACCAAAAGAGACGGCAGCTGGTCTACCCCAGAACGATTAGCCATTTCTGATTCGATTGGCTGGGACGGAAGTCCCGCTTTCTCGAGAGATGGGAAAACGCTTTATTTCAGTTCTAATAGACGCGGAGGAAAAGGCGGACTGGATTTGTATCGGGCACCGATGGATAATTCAGGACGTTTTGGAAGACCGATAAATCTAGGATCAACGATTAATACACGAGGTAACGAAATCTTCCCTTATGTTTCCGAAGATGGCAAACTGTACTTCTCTTCTGATGGGCACCCAAGTCTGGGTGGTTTAGATATCTTCGTGGCCAGCCGTAGCGGTGATGAAATCCAAATCGAACACCTCGGCATACCGGTGAATTCGGTGGGCGATGATTTTGGGCTATTTTTATCGGATGTGACCCAAGGCTATTTCAGCTCAAACCGCGTAGGTGGAAAAGGGGATGATGATATCTATTTTTTCGAGTCCACAGGTTCTGAGGATCGCTGGTGGTCGAATGAGATTATGATCACTGAAAGTATTGAGCCAGTAAAAGTGGCTTTATATCATCTAAGAACACAAATCCTGAATTTCCGAAACAAGCCAATTGCTAACGCAAAAGTAGGAATCAAACGTACCGGAGAAATTCAGCCGGTAATGTTTACGGATACAAAAGGATATTTAGACATCATTGACTTAAATCCTGCCGACCAAATCAGCTTCAATGCCAGCAA
>CAMDSI010000200.1 GCA_945906915.1 Spirosoma fluviale
CTGTTGTCCCGCTACTAAAGGGACTCCATTATTCTCCACTAATTGCGTACGAATTTTCGGTCCTTGTAAATCTTGAAGAATAGTTAAATTCAAGCCCATCTCTTCTGAGATGGAACGAATCAATTTTAAACGCTCTAAATGATCCTCATGGGTACCATGGGAAAAGTTTAAGCGGAAGACGTTAACACCTGCCTTAGCTAATTGAATTAATGCTTCTCTTGATTCTGATGTGGGACCTACTGTGGCTACAATTTTTGTCTTGCGTTGATACGACATATGTTGGATAAGATTCTTTTGACACTGCAAGTTACATCTATTACACAAAAAAAACCACCCGAAGGTGGTTTAAATTGTATTAAAATAAGATTTGGGGATTAATTCTCCCACATTTCAGCTTCTTTATCTTGGAGCTGTTGCTCCAGTTTTTGTGATCTCTTTAATGCGTCTTTACCGTCACCAAATTGATCAGAAATATCCTGATTAGCCGCATTTCCTTTTTTGATAATTCGAGCGCTGAAAAAGCGTAAATCAAATGCATCAGCCATATTGCGGTGTTGCATTTCATTCGTTGAATTAAACCAAACGCAGTTCGGATTATTCTTAAAAAACTTATAAACGTCCTTGAAACGGAAAGAAGCTACGATATCTTCTAACCCTGCATCAGACTGAGACGCGGGAATTTTCAAGGTGATAGCCTGAATATCAAAATACAAACGAGAACGCTTGCGATCGATAATCGCATCTTCTTTAATTTCCAATATGGATAATTGCTTAGGAATATAATAATCTATTCCTGCTACGATAGGACCTTTATCAAAATCATCTTCTGCCGCTTTCTCTGCTTTCGATGTATCTGTTTTCTTACTACCACCCCATCCATCATCAGCACCACCGCCAGTGGTCGTTGCAGCTGGCTTCGCATCACCACCAAAACCTGCGGCAATTTCCTCAGCGGTTAAACCGCCATTATCTAATTTACCTTTGATCTTCAAACGATCTATGAACTGCTCTGAACTTAACTTCGTATTTAAAGAGTCATTTGAATAAGGAATTAACAATCCTGCTTTTACGCCATCAATTAAGAACTTAGAGATTTGATTATTCTCTGCAAAAAATGGTTGATTGATTTTCTCATTCAAATCCATTCTACGCCAAATTTGAGCTCGGTATTGAATATCCGCCTCATCAATCGGGTGAGCCGAATTAGGATTAGGATTAAGCGTTGATTCCTGAGCTATAGCAGCCGCGGAAATCAAACTAAAACCTAGCAATAAAATATGCTTCAAATTCATATATATACGATTAATTCAATGGAATTACTTTGACAAACGAAAATGGAATCGTCTCTACAGTTCCTTTGAAATTCTTACGTTGTACCCCTTTAACTTCAATCCGGTAACGATCCCCTGCTTGTGCTTGACCTGCTAATGTAGCAATCGATCCTCCACCAGGCAAAGTAATGGATGCCACACGCTTTGTTCCACGGGCAAGTGCCACTTCGATTTCAGAAACACGGTAATTCGCATCTTCAGGATTCGTTGCACCAAATGATTCATCGGCAATCGCCTTCGCATTTACAAAACGTAAACCAGCTGAACTCTCTCCACTCTTATCATTTAATTCTGCACCACTACTTCCTACAATCTTAATATCAGGTCTAGGTACGCGACGCACTCGAAAAGTTTCTTTACCTAATAATGTTCCCCCATTATTCACATTTAAGGTAACCGTCGATGAAGAGGGTACGATTGTTACTTTGCCTTTATTAGCACCTGCAATAGCTTCACCACCTTCTGCAGTAAAGCTTGGGTTCCAAAGTGCTCCTAAACCAGCACTCGCCACACTTAGACGATTTGCGCAGCCTAAATAAAGCGCAGGTAATGTACCTGTCTCAATATTATAAGTAGGCTTTAAAACAAAATATTCTTTCGTAATTGATTCCGTCTTAGGACCCTCAGGGCTCATATAGGAAACAGAGGCTACATAGGTTTTCTTAGATAGACCATTTGCATCATATCCTCCACCAGAAGTCTTGAATTTAATTTGCCCACGTCCATCTACAACTTGAAGATTTCCTCCATTTAGACTCATGCGAGGGGTGAAACCGCTAGAAGTAGCTGCGATAAACACTTCGGCTTGATACTCCATGCCAGCGACAACAGTATTAGCATTAGCCGAAACTTGCGCAAATACTTTGTCAAATTTAATCTCCTTCGCACCTACTTTTCCTGCTAATTGATTCAATACTTCAGCTTCATAGCGGCGAATTTCTGATTGCTTTTGCGATAAGGTCGCTAATGCAGCCGCTACAGGCGTAGTTTCAAAATTTAATTCAGCAAAATCTTTGCTCGATTGATTCGCGTCTCTGCTAGTTAAAGGATCATCCTTACCATCGAGAGCTAAAGAGGGGAATTTCGTGCCTGGATCTGCCGCTAATAATAAGTCTTTTGTATACTTATCAAACATAGGAAGTAACTTATAAGCCTCCCCTTGTTTAGCACCACCTACCATTAATTCATAGACTTTCTCTTCTTCTTTCGGGTTCTTGATATTTCCTGTCTCCGGATCGATCCCTCCACCTGCTTCTAATACTTTTCCTTTAACATTTTCAATGTGACTCACTAACGCATCGGTAATTCGTCTAACATCATTCGCTTTTTTCAATACTTCTGCGTAGGCTGCCGGATTAGGAAGGTCCTTAATTCGGGACTCAATTCCTTGCACCATACCTTTACTTTTATTCAGAGATGATTGATTTGCCTGTTCTAAACTACTATTTAATAGGGCAAATTTTTGTAATAAAGCATCACTAACCTGCAACGCGAGCAAGGCCGTTAATACTAAATACATCATCCCGATCATTTTCTGCCGGGGGGTTTCTTTTAAACTTGCCATAATTAGCCTTTCATAGCTGTTAACATACTACCGTAAACTTGGTTCAAAGACTGAATGTTAGCATTTAACTTAGCTAATTCTGCCTTGAATAATTCCGCATCTTTTTGAGTACCTGCAATGTGTTCTACACTTGTATTTACATTACTATAGAAGCCATTAATTGCTTTCATATGCTTGCTAGCCTCTTGAATTTCAGCTTCGTAAACTGAATTCAATTTCTCTAATGAAGCCCCTGCTTTCGCATAGTTTTGGGTATACTTAGCCGCTTCAGACGAAGAGGCCTTAATAGTCGCTAATGATTGAGTTGCCTCTGAAACAGATTTGTTTAAGCCGCCTAAAGATTCTGCTGATGAATTCAACGATTTAACAAAATCTTGAGTAGCTCCTGTTGCTTTAGAAATCTCTGATAAGCTATTCGCTGTATCAGTTAATGATTTTAAACTCTTAGTCAAATGAGCCACTGCGTCTGCATCTAAACCTGGAACATCGCCCGTGTGACGAGCTGCGGCTGGACGAGGAGCTTCACCTGCTAATTCGGGATATACTTTCTCCCAATCATATTGCTTATCCGGAACTGACTTTAAATAAAGCACACCAAACAAAATAAAGATAATGGCTTCTGTAAACATACCCACCATCAACATCTCATTCGCACCTGTCCAGTGTAAAATTTTAAATAGTGCTCCTACAATTACGACTGCCGCACCAAAACTAGCAACTACATTAATCGACTTTTCCATTTTGTTGATTCTTAATAATAGATTTATTTAACTTATCT
>CAMDSI010000201.1 GCA_945906915.1 Spirosoma fluviale
GATCCCTCCCGCGTAGACCGCATCATGGACATCTCCGAAGCAGATGCGACGGCAATGACACGTGCCTTAGCCAAAGTCGAAGGTGTCTTCGGCGGAATGAGCAGCGGTGGCGGCGTATTAGCCAGCCTTCGCTTAGCAACTGAGTTAGAGGAAGGCGTGATTGTTTGCATCATTTGCGACCGTGGAGATCGCTATTTGTCGAGCGGACTATTCGGGGAATAATTCCCTTCCTTGCGAGATTTATTCGGTTTTTTTACCCCAAGATTGGGATTAAATAAAATTTTACTTATTTTTGCACTCCCGATTAACTCGGGCAATTGAGGTGGATTAGCTCAGTTGGTAGAGCATCGGATTGAAAATCCGTGTGTCCCCGGTTCGAGTCCGGGATCTACCACTTCAATTAATAAAGACCCTAGCAGCGATGTTAGGGTCTTTTGTTTTAGGGAGAATTAGCGTGATTCTCTGTTTGCGATTTCTAGCATTTGACACATATTGTCAACACCCGAAAATCCCTGCATAGCAAAACACGAATTTTTTACTATTTTTAGGAGAAATTACCTCCTATGCGCAAATTCCTCCTAAGTCTCATTGAACAATTCGGTTACAAAGTCACTAAATTCGACCGCAAGGCCGCTGGACCCTACGCGGATATTCAGGACAAAACCTTTTGGAAATTTTATGAGAAATGCCAGCCCTACACGATGACCTCGGTGGAGCGGATGTTTGCGTTGTACCAGGCGACGAATTATGTGATTGATCAGAATATAAAAGGGGATTTCGTGGAATGCGGCGTTTGGCGAGGTGGTTCATCTTTAATGGTGGCGCAGGTTTTACAGCACCGCGGGGTGAGCGATCGCCACCTCTATTTATACGATACGTTCGAGGGGATGTCGGAACCTACGGCGGAGGATGTGGATTTTAGGGGCCAAAAAGCCGACCAAATGCTCGAGCAAACCCAAGACCAGAAGGAGACTTCGGTTTGGTGTTTGGCAAACTTAGACGACGTTAAATTAACGATGTCGAACAGCTCATTCCCGTCAGCAAACATTCATTATGTGGAGGGAAAAGTGGAAGACACGATCCCTGCCACAGTTCCCGCAGGCCCTATCGCTTTATTGCGTTTAGACACAGATTGGTACACCTCCACGAAGCACGAATTAATCCATTTATATCCCTCATTAAGTGCTAATGGCGTTATGATCATCGATGATTATGGCCACTGGGAAGGCTGCCGAAAAGCGGTGGACGAGTATTTCGCAGAGCAAAAGACTTCGATTTTATTACAGAGAATTGACTACACTGGCCGTTTGGCGATTAAAAGTTTATTGATAAAAACGAAATAAGTTCACGTTTTGTGAAACAAGCCTTACGCTGCCACCTCTACCAGCGAACTCACCCAGTCCTGATACAAGTCCGTTTCGATCTGAACGGCCACTGCGGCATGCGTTGACCAGTCTGGCCAGGTTGATTTTAGCTGCGAAATCATTTCGGCTAAATGCCCCTCTTCTTCCACGATGATGGATTTCACTTGGACCTTTGATTTGGTTTCCGTGAGGATTTTTTGGTAGATCGGATACAGTTCATCTGCCCGTAATTCGATAGCATAAGTCACTAATAAATAGGCTGCCCATTTCACGTCATAGCCTGTTAGACCCAGCTTTTTCTTGGCATATTGGCTGACGCGCAGGTCTAATAAGTCTAAATAGAAGCGAGAAGAGCGTGGGTTGATCAAAAACGAATCGTCGTAGGTCTCGAAACCGGACGCAACTAATTTACTGATCTGCTTCTTGAGGTAATAGGCGTGGCGGTGTTCTTCGGCGGCGTGCTTTAATATGATGAGGCTGACCTCTTTTTTGTGTTCAAATTTGGAAATTTTTCGAGCGCCAGAATTTTCCATAAAGGAAAGCGTATTCAAAAAACGGGCATGGGATTCAGGATTCGCCACTAAGGTAGCGATGGTATTAGCGGTATTCATGATTGACTTAGGCAAAATGTGTAGACAAAGATAGGCCAAACAAAAAATTATTCTATCTTTATTCTTCAACATAAATCCAAGAATGAAAAAAAATCACCCTATTTGGCTGGGAGCCCTGTTCCTCTTCGTGAGCACGTCTCTCTTTTCTCAAGTCACTTTCCCGATTAATGACGTCGTAAGTCCGTCGAACGGCTATTATGCCTTCACGAACGCGACCATCGTGAAAGATGCAAAAACGACATTGACCAAGGCAACTTTGGTGATTAAAAATGGTAAGATCGAATCGGTCGGAGCTGTAATTGTCCCTAAGGACGCAGTGGTGATCGATTGTGGCGGGAAATACATTTACCCGTCTTTCATTGACATTTACAGCGATTATGGCATGAACGCCGTAACGTCTGGCGGCGGTAATTACCGCTCTCCCTCTCAAATGATTTCGAACACAAAAGGGCCTTATTCTTGGAATCAGGCCATTAAGTCGGAGGTTTCACATGTGAAATTATTCGAGGTGAATGATTCGAAAGCGAAGGAATTGCGCAAGCTAGGCTTTGGCACGGTATTAACGCACCAGATGGATGGTATCTCTCGTGGAGCCGGGGTTTTTGTGAGTTTAGCGAAGCAGAGAGAAAACTTAGTGGTCTTGAAGGAGAAGGCTTCGGCACATTATTCCTTTAATAAGGGATCTTCTGCGCAGGATTATCCGGGCTCTTTGATGGGTTCGATTGCACTTTTACGCCAAAACTTCTTAGACGCCGCTTGGTACAAATCGAAGCCGGCGAAAGAGGGAATGAATTTATCTTTGGCGTCCTTTAATGAGATCCAAACGCTACCACAAATATTCGAGGTAACCGATAAGTGGTCTGTTTTACGTGCGGACAAAATCGGGAATGAGTTTGGCATTCAATACATTATCAAAGCGAGCGGTAACGAATACCAACGCATCGACGAGATGAAAGCGTCGAATGCGAAATTCATTTTGCCTTTGGACTTCCCGCAGGCGATGGATTTAGAGGATCCGACGGACGCACGTTTTGTGAACATGGCGGACATGAAGCACTGGGAATTAGCGCCTACGAATCCGTCTAGTTTCGAAAAGGCCGGATTAACTTTCGCATTAACGGCGAATGGATTAAAAGACGTGAGTAGCTTTATGCCAAATCTCCGCAAGGCGATTCAATACGGTTTGAGCGAGCAAAAGGCATTAGAAGCTTTGACTTCTACTCCAGCTACCCTCTTAGGCGTATCTGACATGGTGGGAAGCCTAGATGCTGGTAAATTAGCCAACTTTGTCATCACCAATGGCCCTGTTTTCGCTGAGAAAACAAGCATCATTGAGAACTGGGTGCAAGGCGATGCGTATCCGATCGCGAAAGAACAATGGAGTTCTTTGGCAGGAAAATACGACTTACAATTAGGCGCGAACAAGGCGACTTTAAGCATCTCTGGTGAGCCAGGAGGCTATAAAGTACAGATTTTGGCCAAAGACACAACGTCTGTCGACTTCTCCCAAAAAGAATCCTTAATCAACCTAAGCTTCACCTCAAAAGCCGACAAAGGCAAGCGCACCCGCTTGAGTGGAACATTCGCAGGCGCGACCTTCACAGGAACAGGCCAATTAGCGAACGGCGA
>CAMDSI010000202.1 GCA_945906915.1 Spirosoma fluviale
ATTCGCTTAAGTCACAAAGCAGAATCTGCAGGTATTGATGCCGTGGAATTTGGAGTAGAAGCGTACACAACTTTTGAATAATAGCTAAATAAACACGATATGAAAAAGGTAGAAGCCATTGTAAAACCATCGAAATTAAAAGCTATTCAACAAGGCTTGATCGATGCCGATATCCCCTGTATGACTGTAGTTCCCGTTCGCGGCGCTGGTTTACAACAAGGATATTCAGAAATATACCGAGGTACAGAGAAGTCGATGATTTTATTGCCAAAGGTCATGATCATCTGCGTCGTAAGCGATGAAAACCTCGAAAAATGCTTAGATGTCATCCTAGATAATGCCTCTGAAGGCAACGTGGGAGATGGCAAAATCTTCGTGTATGATGTTCAGGATGCGATCAGGATTCGGACGAGAACGAGGGGGATTGAGGCTATACGTTAATGAATCGCTTCGCGATTCATTAACAGTATCCAGTATACAGTGGTCAGTAGCTAGTAAGTATCTAGTATACAGTAGTCAGTAACCAGGGAATATTTTTAATAGTCCGGAATCATACGATTTATAGCTTGATTTCGGGCTTTTTTACTGTCTACTGATTACTGATTACTGACTACTGATTACTGTCTACTGATTACTGGCTACTGATTACTGGTTACTGATTACTGATTACTGACTACTGATTACTGACTATTAACCACCCGAAAACGTGTAAATAGTTCTTCCGAATACCACCCAATCGTCCTCGTCTTCTTAATCATGGGCGCGTGCTCCTTACTTTTATAGGCAAAGGAATCCAGGTTTTCTGAGGAGTCCCAAAGACTCAATGTGGCTTGTTCGATGAGGGGGAATTCGCCTACGCCTTTGGCAAATAATAAACCAGCTCGATTTTCCAAGTATTTGCTCGCGTGGGAGACGTAGAACCAAAAAATGGGGGATTTATACCACACAATACTGGCGCGCGTCATGACTAAAAGGGGGCCATTTCCGGGATCCTCGACGATGGAAAAAGGGTTCGATCCGTTCCAGGTTCCGTGGCCTTTGATGGCGACTGCGTCATAGCCTTTTGTAGAAGATGAACGGGCGGAAAGACTAAGCCAACGTTCGTTCGTATTGAAAAAATGATCAGAGGCTGCTTGATTATCAAAAACTCCTAAGAAAGCATAAGAGGAAAAGTCAGGCCAAATGGAGAAGCCGTTGCCCGCGCCTACACCTAAGTGTTTAGCGAAAGAAAGGCCGTCTGACTGCCATTTTTGGACAAATGAGCGACCCATTTCTGCGAAGGCAAAGCGCTTGTTTGCGAAGCCTTCGAAAGATAAAAATCGAATAGAAATAATTTGTGTGCTCATTTTACCAAATTTAGCTGTTTATTTGAACAATTAAAGTGCTACTAGGGTTTAAAAGAAATGAATAAAAAGGGATTTTATTTTAAAGAGTTCGAGGAGAAGAGCGTCTCCCCTTTTGATAAGCTTTTTGGGATTTTCAAAGAATTAATCACACATACGTCGGGGGATTTTGATGAGGCAATCGAGTGGTTGCGCGAATTAGACAAGGAATACGAGCTGACGGATGAGAAATATACGATTGAGGATTTCATTGAGGATTTAAAGGCCAAAGGGTATATCCGGGAGGAAATCGATGAGAATGGAGGTTCTGGGATGGGGATTACGGCCAAAACAGAGCGAGCCATTCGCCAGACAGCTTTAGAGAACATCTTCGGAAACTTAAATAAAAGTGGATCTGGCAATCACAAGACCAAGGCATCTGGTCAAGGGGATGAAATGACGGGGGAATTTAGATCCTATCATTTTGGCGATAGTCTCGAGAAAATCTCCCTCACGGAGAGTTTGAAAAATGCCCAAATCAATCACGGAATAGGCGAATTCGAATTAACAGAAGAGGATTTAGTGGTAGAGGATTCGCAGTTCAAATCTCAGATGAGCACGGTTTTGATGATCGACATCAGCCACTCGATGATTCTATATGGCGAGGATCGGATTACACCGGCGAAGAAGGTGGCGATGGCTTTGGCAGAACTTATAACGACCCGCTACCCTAAAGATACGATCGATATTTTAGTCTTCGGAAACGATGCCTGGAGCATTTCCATCAAAGATATCCCCTATTTAAAAGTGGGGCCTTACCACACGAATACGGTGGCTGGGCTGCAATTAGCGATGGATATTCTGCGCCGAAAAAGGAATACCAACAAACAGATTTTTATGATTACCGACGGAAAACCGAGCTGTGTTCGGGAAAAAGACGGGACCTATTATATGAATAGCAACGGCCTAGATCCCTATGTAACGGAGAAATGTTACACACAGGCGGCGCAGGCACGTAAATTACACATTCCCATTACCACATTTATGATTGCCAGGGATTCCTACCTGCAGCAATTTGTGGACAAATTTACCGAAGCGAACCAAGGAAAGGCCTTTTACACGGGCTTGAAGGGCTTAGGGGAAATGATTTTCCAAGATTACGAAACGAATAGAAAGAAAAGACTCAAATAAGATGATCAACAATTTAGGCGAATTAAAGGCCTCAGGCTACATTAGCAAATCGATTAAAGACGAATTAAGAGACAACTTGATTAAACACATGGAAGCGGGAACGACCGTTTTCGAAGGGGTACATGGTTTTGAAAACTCCGTTATTCCAGAATTAGAGCGCGCGATTTTGTCTCGCCACAATATCAATTTATTAGGTTTACGTGGTCAGGCGAAAACGCGTTTGGCTCGTTTAATGATCAATCTGTTAGACGAATACATCCCCTACGTGGCTGGTTCAGAGATCAACGATGATCCATTAGCGCCTATTTCACGATTCGCGATTGATTTAATTGCTTCTCAAGGGGATGCGACACCGATTGCCTGGTTACACCGATCGGATCGTTTTGCAGAGAAATTAGCTACTCCAGATGTGACGGTGGCCGATTTAATAGGCGATGTGGATCCAATCAAAGCGGCGAATTTGAAATTATCGTATGCGGATGACCGGGTGATTCACTTTGGGATGATCCCTAGAGCGAATCGCTGCATCTTTGTCATTAACGAGATTCCTGATTTACAAGCGCGTATTCAGGTGGCCTTATTCAATATTTTGCAAGAGGGTGATATCCAAATCCGTGGTTTCAAATTGCGTTTACCGCTTGATCTTCAATTCATCTTCACGGCGAATCCGGAAGATTATACGAACAGAGGAAGCATTGTGACGCCATTGAAGGACCGTATCGGTTCTCAAATTTTAACCCATTATCCAGAAACCATCGCAATTGCGCGCAAGATTTCGTCTCAAGAAGCACGCATCAACGCAGCTCAATCGGATCGAGTTTATGTCCCGAATTTAGCCTACGATTTATTAGAGCAAATCATTTTTGAGGCGAGAGAAAGTGAGTATGTCGATACCAAAAGTGGCGTCAGCGCTCGTATGAGTATTTCGATGCTCGAGAGTTTAGTCAGCACGGCGGAAAGACGTGCCTTACTAAATCGCGAGAAATCTACGACTGTACGTTTGGCAGA
>CAMDSI010000203.1 GCA_945906915.1 Spirosoma fluviale
CCGATGCCACTTGGAAGTTTGGCGATTTGGCTGACTAATAACATGTCTTTGCCCAAATGTTTCTTCGGGATTTCGAAATAAAATTTATCGCCTACTTGATGCGTCGTAAATAATCCTTTCTTGGATTTGGCGTCTTTAGTAATTACCTGTTCGTAGGATTTGGTCTTCGATGCGGGTTTCTTCACAGCAGAAGAATCAGCGGGTTTCGAGACAGCAGCAACAGGCGCTTTGGAATTTTGCGCGTGGCTTAAAAAAGAAGCGGCTAGTAGGCCGCAGCTAAGAAGAATTGCTTTTTTCATTCGTTATTTCAATTTGGTCCAAATTAATGAAATAATTTTTTAATCTACGTATTCATTGTAGGCTAAAGCATTCCCATCCCATAAAAAAGCCCTCAATGGAGGGCTTTCAACAAATAATAAACGTAAAATTATTTTACTTCCACATCAAATAAAAGATCTATATCGGTACTACCTCCCGCCTCTTGACCCGTCTTTACTTTCACCCCATTTAATTCTGGCTGGTGTTTTAGTAATACATTTAATTTCCCCGTTCCAGCAGTAGATTGAGTTAGAACCGAAGAGGATAAACCAATAGGCAGACCATTTTTATCTTTGTCTAAAATAGTCGTTGTTAATAAAGAAGCAGGTGTTGTCTTGAATACAAACAAATGCACATCTGATTCTTCCTCTATCTCCTGGGTAATGTCCATTACTGGAGACTTCGTGTCATCATAAACCCCGATAGAAACGGAATAGGTAACGCCTTTATTTAACACGATTTTATCAAACTTTTCAGGGGCCGTCTTCGGGTCTCCATCCTTGTCCTGAAAGGTAAAAGTCAGGGTTGATTTAGCCGTAACGTCCGTAAATTTCAGCTCTACACGAGTAATTAATTCGTTATCATCCGTAGGCTGTACGTCGTCTTTTTTGCAGGCAGTAAAAAGAATGGCTGTTATTAAAATCGGTAGGTATTTTTTCATTTTTTGTTGGTTTTATGATAGGCCAAAGTTCCCCCTAGATGCCCCATTCCTAATGCACAATTGTCGATAGAATACACCGCTTTCGTCTACGAAATTATCCTATATTTGTAAAGACCAATCTATAATTATGTCCATTTGGCTACTCATCGGCATTGCCATCCTAGTTTTAGTGACCCTCATCTCGGTCCTGAAGCTGCAGCCATTTATTTCCTTTCTAGTGGTTTCGCTAGGCCTGGGGATGGCTGGTTCGCTGAGCACCGAACAGACGATTGCCGCCATGCAAAAAGGAATTGGTGGCACCTTAGGATCCATTATTCCTATTATCATTTTAGGGGCTATGATGGGGAAGATGGTGGCCAAAAGCAAGGCGACCTTCGTGTTATCTGAATATTTTGTCGGTCTTTTTGGCCCGAAAAATTTGCCCATTGCCTTCATGTTAATCGGCTTTATCGTAGGGCTTCCGCTCTTCTTTTCTGTCGCATTCCTATTACTCGCACCCTTAGTATTATCCACCGCAGAACGATATAATTTACCGCCGGTTTATTTAGGAATTCCGATGTTGGCCTCTCTTTCAATTACGCAAGGATTCTTGCCTCCGCATCCCGCGCCCTATTATTTAGTGACTCATTTGCCCGGCGCAGAAATGGGGGCGACACTCGGTTATGGCATCATAATTTCGATTCCGGCGATGTTGGCTTCGGGCTGGTTGTTTGGAAAAACCTTGAAAAATATTCCTGCCTCGCCCATGTCTTTTGTGGAGGCTGACGAAAGCGGCCAAAACCCGAGCGTGGGAATTAGCCTATCCATTTTATTATTACCCGTGGCGCTCATCGCCATCAAATCATTTGTTCATTTACCGCTCTTCGATTTACTGGGAGAACCCCTAGTTGCCTTATTAATCTCCGTTTTCGTTTCTGTATATTTTCTCGGAATAAGACGCGGAATTACCTGGACTGAAATCAGCGGGTGGTTAATAGATTCCATTAAAGAAATTTCGCCGCTGATGTTGACATTTGGAGGCGCAGGAGCCTTCAAGGAAATATTGCAAGAAATGCATGTAGGAGATGCCTTGCATGAAATGACCCAAGATTCCTCCTTAAATCCCTTAATTATTGCCTGGGGGATTGCAGCCGTTTTACGGATTGTAACCGGCTCATCTACGGTTTCGGGCATTACCACAGCTGGCTTGATTTTGCCTTTATTAGCCTCCTCGGGAACGAATCCTACCCTTTTGGCGCTAAGTATAGGCGCGGGATCCATGGTTTTATCGCATGTGAATGACGCAGGATTTTGGCTCTATAAAGAGTATTTCGGCGTATCCATTAAAAATAGTTTGCGCACCTGGACCATCATGGAAACCATTCTCGCCGTCGTGGGATTGCTAGGAGTACTCGGTCTGGAATTAGTTCTGTAATAGCACTTTTTTTCCTGATTTTGCTGACTCCCTGGCGGCAGATAAAATCTCCACCACTACTTGATTTATTTCATAAGAAGACAAGTCCATTTTTGGTTTAATTCTGCCTTGAACCACCGCTGCTAAATACGGAAACACATTCGAAACTTCGTGAGGAAGTGGGTCCAGCGTAAGCATTCCCTCTACCCCAAATCGGTCCCCTGTCACATAGCGCATCTTGTTCGTTTTATCGGCTACCAAAATTCCTTTCGTGCCATAAACCTCCGTATCCTTCCGATCAAAAGGCCAGTTCCAAGAGGCTTGAATAATCGCCTGGCAATCTGGATACGTTAAAATAATGCTGGCCTCATCGTCTACTTTAGGATACACATCCGGCTTCAATTGTTGCGTCACCGCCGTCACCGCGATGGGTCTTTTCCCGTCCATCAACCAGGTCATAATATTTGCTCCATAACAGCCAAAATCAATGATCGCCCCGCCCCCATTCATCACCGGATCTGTCAGCCAGTTTAGAAATTCCGGAGCACATCCGATTTCCTTTGGCCCACGGTGTCCATCCATAATGACCACTTTGCGAATAGTACCTAAGGCTTTTTCTTCCTTCACCAGCTGCCACATTTTGGCATGAGACGAATACCAAGTCGTTTCGAAATTAGTCAATAAGTGAATCGGGTGTTTCGCTACAATCGCCTTCATTTGGTTCAGGTGATCCATATTTACTGCCAAAGGCTTCTCCACAATCACATGTATTCCCTTAGGCGCACAAACCTTAACTACCTCTAGGTGCTCATAAATGCTATTGAATGCCGCAATCGCTTCTGGCTTCGTTTTAGCGATCAACGCATCTAAAGAAGGAAACCAAAGGGAATCCGGCAGGTTTTGTTTCTTCAAAAGAGCCATTGCCAGCTCTTTATTCGGCTCTGCAAAACCGACGATGATCACATCTTGCTGAGGTTTTTTAATCGCCGTATATACTTGTCCTACGTGTCCGTGGGTCATGCCGGCGATACCGACACGTAGCGGTTTGGCCTGAAAAATAAACGGTAACAAGAGAAATAAGA
>CAMDSI010000204.1 GCA_945906915.1 Spirosoma fluviale
CTGAAACTGATCGATGTATTCGTGGTATGGAACATGTGTCCGTACCACAACATTTCGTGATTCCAGTCCAAAGCCGTTAAAGCCATGCTGCCCGCTAAAAATACAAGCGTTGCTGCTTGGATGGTCTTTCTCGAAAACCAAAAGCCTAAAAATAAATTTAAAATACCTAGAAGTGATAATGCAATGATAGCCGTCATAATGCTTTTTTACTATTTTATTTGAACCATTGAATTAATTGCTGAACCGCTGGTTCACTAAAACCTAAAACTGTCGATGGGAATATACCACCTAAAATCACGAGTGCACTTAATGGAATCAATACCGCTTTCTCTGCTCCAGTTAGGTCCGCAAAATCAGCCGTAATTCTAGACACATTCCCAAACATTGACTTCTGAATCAAACGCAACGTATACACTGCACCTAAAATAATGGTGATTCCAGCGATGATGCCTAAAGTCAAGTTTTGGTCAAATACACTCTTCAATAATAAGAACTCACCCACGAATCCATTCGTTAATGGAAGGGCCACCGAACCTAAGCTCAAGATCACAAACGTCACCGTTAATGGATACGAGAATTGCGTGATACCGCCTAGTTGTGCAATTTCTCTCGATTTAGTTCTGCGCTCAATGATTTCGATTACGAAGAATAAACCGACGATATTGATACCGTGAGATACCATTTGGTAGAGCGCTCCTTGAATACCTTCGATGCTTCCCGTCAAAATACCGGCAGACATCAAACCTACGTGAGCAAAAGACGAATAGGCTAATAAGCGCTTCGCGTCTTTTTGTTGAATAGCGATAATGGATCCATAAATCACCCCGATTACGGAAAGTACAGAAGCCGTCAAGCCCCAAGTGGCAACGCCTACTGGGAACATAGGTAATACAAATCGAATGACTCCATAAGTACCCATTTTCAACATGATACCCGATAATAGCATCGTTCCTTGCACAGGAGCAACGGTATAGGTGTCAGGCTGCCATGTATGGAAAGGGAAAACCGGCATCTTGATGGCAAAAGCCAAGAAGAAGGCGGCGAATAAATAGCCTTGTTGATCCGCGCTTAGGCCTTTCGCCGTTTGGTATAATACTTCGATATCCGCTGAATGAAACTCGCCAGGCGTTTGTAAATACACATACACTAGGGCGATTAAGAAGAATAATGACCCAAACAAAGTGTAAACAAAGAATTTAAATGTAATCGCATTCTTGTTCTCGCCACCATAGATGGCTGCTAAGAAGTAGATAGGTAATAAGGAGGCTTCAAAGAAGAAATAGAATAAGAAGGCATCTTTTGCTAAAAAAGCTCCCATTAAAGCGGTTTGCATGGTAAGCATCAAACCCTGGAATTGTGCCTTATTTACCCGGTCCGTATTAGCCGTTGTAGCCACAATGAAAGGCACTAACAAAGCACAAAGACCGATGAGCACACCGCTAATTCCATCTACATACAAAGAGAAAGACAATCCTGCCTCAGCTACCCAAGGGGCTGAGAAGGAAACAGGGCTCAAACTCGCCTCTTTTAAAACGAAGACCGTTGCTGCTAATTCGATGATGGATGCCGCTAGGGAAATGGGAAACGCATTTTTTGGCTTGAAAATCAACAAAGCTGATCCAATCAAAAGCGGAAATAAAAGTATAAATAGTAGATACATAGCTATGTGGCGATCGGTTGATTAATGAAGGATCGAACTCTTTAAACTAACAAATAAGATGACAACGATGGCCGCGACCATGCAGAATAAGTAGATACCTACGTTACCTGTCTGGGCCCTGCGGAATTCAGTCGAAGCATATTTAACAAAACGACCTAGTCCCTCTACGAATAAGTCGATCACTAAAAAGTCAATCACCTGGAAGAAGAAATTAGACAAGAAAGCGATCGGTTTCACAAAAAGCAGTTCGTATAATTCGTCGATGTAGAATTTGTGGTAGATTACCTTTTGAATACCTGAAATCTCTGTGTCCTCTGATGGCACTGATTTCTGCATTCCGAAAATATAAATGGCTAAGAAGGCAGGTAAAAAAGCGGCTAACAAGGGTGCGCCACCTTCCAAGCTTAAGAAGTTCACTTCTCCAGCTTCACCGGCTTCTGGCAATAAAGGCGCTAACCAATTAGCTAAGAATTCATTTCCTCCCGCAAAATGAGGCAAGTTTATCAATCCACCACCCACAGAGAATACCGCTAATATGAGTAAGGGTAAAGTCATTGTGAGAGGGGACTCGTGTAAATGATGTGCTTGTTTTTCGGTTCCTCTGAATTCTCCATAGAAAGTAAGGATGAATACGCGGAACATATAGAAGGACGTTAAAGCCGAGCCTAAAATCGCTAAGCCCCACATCAACGGATCATGGTGGTATAAGCTAGCTAAAATCTCGTCTTTAGAGAAGAAACCCGCAAATGGAGGAATACCTGCAATCGCGATTGTCCCTAGCATAAAGGTGATGAACGTGATAGGCATCTTAGATTTCAATCCACCCATGCGGCGAATATCTTGTTCGTCTGACATCGCGTGAATCACAGATCCAGCTCCTAAGAATAATAAAGCCTTGAAGAAAGCATGTGTCATTACGTGGAAGAACGATGCGGTATAAGCGGAAGCTCCTAAACCCATAAACATGTAGCCTAATTGGGATACCGTTGAATAGGCTAAGACTTTTTTGATATCGTTTTGGAATAAGCCGATTGCAGCACCTAATAAAGCCGTTACTAATCCTATCCAACCTACAAAATGTAATACTTCTGGACTTAATTCAAATAAAGCGTTCGCGCGAATGACCATATAAATACCGGCCGTCACCATCGTCGCTGCGTGAATCAATGCGGATACAGGAGTAGGACCTGCCATCGCATCCGGAAGCCAAGTAA
Organism: Spirosoma fluviale; assembly: GCA_945906915.1. GTDB lineage: Bacteria > Bacteroidota > Bacteroidia > Cytophagales > Spirosomataceae > Aquirufa > Aquirufa fluvialis_D. The sequence continues at coordinate 2,875 of CAMDSI010000204.1, forward strand.
ACAAAGGAATCTGGGCTGATTTACCCATCGCACCGATGAATAAACAGCATGCGATAAGGCTTAAATCGGTGGTATAATCGCCACTTTGAATGGCTGCAAAAATTGTTTGAAAATCGGTTGTCCCAAAATCCTGAATCAACAAGAATATTCCCACTAGGAATCCTAAGTCACCAATACGGTTCATAATGAAGGCCTTGCGGGCTGCATCTCCGTAGGAATTCTTTTCATTCCAAAATCCGATTAATAAGTAAGAACACAAGCCTACGCCTTCCCAACCGATGAATAAAACGGTGAAGTTTGCTCCTAAAACTAGGATTAACATGAAGAAAACGAATAGGTTTAAGAAGGCAAAAAACTTGCCAAAACCTGCATCGTGTGCCATATACCCAATCGAGTAAATGTGTATCAAGGTGCCTACTCCGGTAATAACCAGGAGCATTAAAATGGACAATTGGTCGATTTGAAAAGCAAAAGGGATATGTAAGGAACCTACATTAATCCAATCTGCAATCGGGAGAATTTGTGC
>CAMDSI010000205.1 GCA_945906915.1 Spirosoma fluviale
AATTTACCTGAAACCCTAGATCCTATCGGTCAAATAGGCCAAAAAATTCAAGCCGATTTCGTATTCATCTCGGCTAATCCAAGCAAGAATGATTTATTAACACAATGTTTGAAATCTGCTGAAACGAAGCATTTAAAGAAAGGAAATGTGTATTTCAGTTCTTTAGCTACGGCGAGTTCTGTATTGAACAAAGAAGAAAAGCAGGAAGGCGTTGTATTAGTGGATTTAGGTAGTGGTACCACGGAGATTAGTATTTTCCAAAACAACCGCATAAAGCATGCTACCGTATTAAACTGGGGTGGCGATTTGCTTACTGCTGATATACAATCAGGCTTAGATATCTCTAAGGACCACGCGGAAACATTAAAAGTTCGTTTTGGCTCAGCGATTCAGAAAGACATTCCCGTAAGTGAAGTAGTCATGATTCCTGGAATCGCAGGTCGCAAGGCGACGCCGGTATCGGTGAAGAACTTAGCCATCATCATTGAAGAGCGTTTGAAAGAATTAGCAGCCATTGTGGTAGCCGAAGTTTCGAATCACGCTGATTTAAAGAATTTGAAAGCAGGGATTGTATTAACCGGTGGCGGTGCGCAGTTACCTTATATTGACGAATTGTTCCAAAAATTCACCGGCCTAGATGCCCGCATTGGAGATCCTAATGCTTCTTCAAGCAATCCTGAAATTGCCGCAGAAATCAAAGACCCTTCTTTTGCCACGGTAATTGGTTTAGTTCAAGTGTACTACGATCAGCAAGAAACAGCTGAGGCAGATGAGGCACAGATGGCTAGCGTTCCTATGAAAGAGATGGCAACAGAATCAGCTTATACTGAATCGAAAACTTCGAAACCAGCTCCACGCATCGGCGATTTATTCCGCAAAATGGTGGATGTCGTGATGGGTGAAGAAGATGAAGGTGAAGCTACGTATTAAAAAAGCCCTTTAGAATAGCTTTGATTCGATCAATTGAATCAAAATGTGGATCACTTTGATGTGGATTTCTTGAATGCGATCTGCGTAACCAAAGTGGTCCACTCTTATTTCATGGCATCCATAAGAAGCTAATTGTCCTCCATCTTTGCCCGTCAAAAGAATCACTTCCATTCCTTTAGCCTGAGCTGCTTTTACGGCTTCGATAATATTAGCCGAATTTCCTGAAGTGGAAATTCCTACTAAAACATCCCCGGTGTTTCCTAGGCCCTCTATAAATCGAGAAAAGATATAATTATAACCAAAGTCATTACTCACACAAGAAATGTGCGAGGGATCTGAGATCGCCATAGCGGCTAAAGCCGGACGATTTTCGCGGTAGCGACCTGATAATTCTTCTGCAAAATGCATCGCATCACAATGGCTTCCACCGTTCCCACAAGACAAAATTTTATTCCCTTTTTTTAGCGCATCTACTAGTACATCAGCTGCCTTTTCGATCGATTCGATCTTCGATGGGTTAGCTAAAAAGTCAGCTAGAACTTGCTGGGATTCTTGAAGGGATTGGGTGATCAGATTATTCATAAGACAAAGATAATTAAAAATCGCCTCCTGCACCGCCTCCGCCGAAGTCCCCTCCGCCAAAGCCGCCAAAATCAAATCCACCGCCGCCACCAGAGCCACCGCCACTGCCGTAATTCCCGCCACCTAAGAAAATAGGAGGAAAGAACATGCCGCCTCCGCGAGATCCGGGACCACCTTTTCCGCCACCATTGCGTACAGCCTTGATAATAGAAATGATGATTAAAATAAGGAAAATGATAATAACGGGAGGAATACCCTGCGGCTCTTCACCGCTATCCTCGTTTTTAAATTCTCCACTCGCGCGACGCATCATTTCGGTGGTCGCTTCGTCTAATCCTTGATAATAGACCCCTGCCTTGAAAGTGGGTTTTAAAATCCGGTTAATGATTCGTTTGCACACGGCATCTGGTAAGACATCTTCGATGCCTCGACCCGTCACGATGCGAAGCTTGCGATCTTGCATAGCTACCAGGATGACTACGCCGTTGTTTTTGCCTTTTTGGCCTACACCCCAAACTTTCCCTATATCGATCGCGTAATCGTAAGGATCGCGGCCATTCGTGGAATTAACTAGAACTATCGCAAATTGGGTGGAAGTGGAATCTGCATAACCGCGCATCTTCTGCTCTAGCGCATTTTCTTCCTCAGGATTTAATAGTCCAGCCTCATCGAGAATGTAACCAGAGGGCTTCGCTGGAATGCCTTCTTGAGCAAAAACGGTAGAGAAAGAAAGAAGAAAAACAAAAAGCAGAATCCGCATAAATATAGATTAGACGCCAAAAGAAATTTCGTTCGACAATTCATTGACATCCCCCGCATTGTAAGGGAAAAAGTTAGCTAATACCTCTCCGGTGCGCTTCACACCATGAGCAAGACCTGCGCCAAACTCATTTTTCGCTAAGTAAACCCGCATCTCATCTCGAATGGTTTCCCAAAACTCGGCCGGCACTTTCGCATCGATTCCTTTATCCCCGATGATACTATACTTGCGGTCTTTCATCGCCAGATACACCAAAACCCCATTCTGCAAATCAGTTTTCTGCATACCTAATTGAAAGAATACCTCCTTCGCCCGATCAATCGGATGTCCTGCGCAATGACTTTCAATGTGCACGCGAATTTCTCCAGATGTGGTTAATTCCGCATCTCGAATGGCTTGTAAAATTAGGTTTTGGTGTTCTTCTGACAACATCCTTATTTCTTCTCGTCAAAGTTTACTTCTGGCGCTTTATCCGATCCAGCATCCGCTTGGAAGAATCCTTTCTCTGCAAATCCAGAGAACGACGCGATTAAGCTATTCGGAAAAGTAACGATCAAGGTGTTATAGCCCTGAACCGCTGCATTGAAATTATCGCGCTCCTCTTTGATTCGGTTTTCTGTACCCTCTAATTGAGCTTGTAATTCAGAGAAGTTCTCCGTTGCTTTCAATTGCGGATAGTTTTCTGCCACCACCATCAAACGAGATAAAGCACCCCCTAAAGTAGATTGAGCCGCTTGGTATTTTTGCAAATTCTCTGGGCTTAAATCCTTCGAGTCTAATTTCATTTGTGTAGCACTGGCACGAGCTTCGATCACCGCTGTTAAGGTCGATTTCTCGAAATTAGCTACGCCTTGAACTGTTTTCACTAGATTAGGAATCAAATCCGCCCGACGCTGGTACGCACTTTGAACGTTTGCCCACTTAGCTTTTACGTCTTGATCCGATGTAGCCATGCTATTGCGAGAACCTACACCCCAAAAAATCACGAGAGCAATAACTCCCAAAACAATCAATACTGTTAATAAGGTCTTATTCATGTTGATAAATTTTAATTGGTTTTATTTGAAACAAAAATAACTATTAAATATTAAAGACCTGATTTTTGTGCGACAATCATCCGGTCATTT
>CAMDSI010000206.1 GCA_945906915.1 Spirosoma fluviale
GCAATTCCTGTTAATCGGATACGCACCCCTTTGTATTTAGTCAAATAATTTTCCTGACCAATAATTTGCTTCAATAATGTCTTTCCTATTAATCCTGCTCCTACTAAAAAGAGGTTCAATGTTTTGATTTGGGAAAAGAAAAAAGTCTCATGAATTACATTTAAGGCCTTTGAGAGGTCTTTCTGTTCAATCACTACGGATATATTTAATTCCGATGATCCTTGTGCCGTAGCCACAATATTAATTCCGTTTTTTCCCAAAGAAGAGAATAATTTACCACTCACACCGGTATGCTTACGCATCCCCTCTCCTACAACCGCAATCACAGAAAGATCATTTTGAATATCTATTCCCTCAATATCTCCAGAGGCCATTTCTGCTGCAAATTCTTTAGCCAATACCTTGCGTACCTTTTCAGTTACTGCTGGATCAATCGCAAAACAGATGCTATGCTCAGAGGAAGCTTGTGAGATCAAGACTACTGATATTTTTTCGCGGGCTAAAACGGTGAATAATTTGGCAGAAACCCCAGCCACACCGATCATTCCAGAACCCTGTAAATTAACCAACGCTAATTGATCGATGGAAGAAATTCCAGTAATAATATAAGGACTTCCCGTAGGCTCTTTGCTCACAAATGTTCCTTTAAAACCTGCATTTAAGGTATTCAAGACCCGAATGGGGATATTCTTAGCAAACGCTGGCTGTAAAGAGGGTGGATAAATGACCTTGGCTCCGAAATGGGTTAATTCCATCGCTTCCGCGTATGAAATCGACGGAATTGTAAAGGCAGATTTCACTTTTCGAGGATCTGCGGTCATCATTCCATCCACATCTGTCCAAATTTCAATTTCCTTTACTCCTAAGGCTGCCCCTAAAACAGAGGCCGTATAATCTGATCCACCACGACCTAAGGTCGTCGTTTCCCCTTTCGAATTCGAAGCAATAAATCCAGTCACAAGCCCTATTGAACCTTTATTAGTTTCAAAATAAGCAGAAATCAAGGAATTAGTCACCGAAAAATCAACGTCCGAATGACTAAAGGCACTATTTGTTTTAATAATCTCACGCGCATCTACATAGATCACGGGAAGACCCTTTTCATGTAATATAGCATATATTAAATAGGTCGATAAGCGCTCGCCAAAACTAACCAACAGGTCAGATGTCTTAGGAGATATCTCCTTAATCAAATGGATTCCTTTTAAAACATCCCGTAATTCATTCACCAACGTGCGTACATGTGCAATCACCTGACTTTGTCCCTTAACAGGAATAAAGTGCTTAATTACATCGAAATGGCGCGTTTCTATCGTCTCAATCAGTGTATTGATTGTACTTTTCGGCTGAGCCGCAAGGGCACCCGCTTCTAACAATTGATTGGTCACACCACCCATGGCAGAAAAGACAACGGCAAAGTCTGAGGAGGATTTCCAGTTTGACTCTATAATAGCCAAAACGGATTGAATACTTTCGATGCTTCCACAACTTGTCCCACCGAATTTTAGGATTTTTTCCATTAATTTAGAAAACAAAATGATTCTCAACTCTACAAACAGCTGAGATATAAGGACAAATATACGAATTTAGGCCGTATTTTGACCAAGAATTCGGTGAGCTTTGTGCTTTCTTTTACTAGAATTACGGTAATTATCTGACAAAACAGAAATGTTTCCATCTACTTCAAAAACAGCTAAATCAACTTCAGAAATGGATGCAACGCCATGCTCGCGAATAACAGCCTGTAATTGCTCTACTGTTATACCGGCTTTTTTTAATCCAGAATCCTTTAATGCCCCTTGATAAACTAATAAAACAGGCTCCCCTTCTAAAGCTTTAGAAAACATAGGACTAGCATTTGATAGGCGTTTAAACCCATAATTCATTACAAATAAGGCAAAAGCCGCAGCCAAACCTCCGCCTAGGGTTGAATCAGAACCTACCATCGCATTTTGTACTGAATTAGAGATCAGCAATATAAATACGACATCGACCACAGATAATTGCGCGAATTCCTTTTTCCCAAAAACACGAATAGCCGCTACGATGAACACGTAAACGGCTATTGATTTGAGGGCGATGATGACATAGCCTTCCATAATATGATTATTTTTTCTTTTCCGCTGCCATCACCATGGCTAATTTTAATTTAGCTGCCAGGTCATAGATATTGGTTAATTCTTGTACTGTCTGATTGCGATCCATCCGAACCACTAAAGTCACCGCTTTCTTCGAAGTCGCTTCCTTGGTTAATTCTGCCTCTAAATTCGCAAAATCCACTAAACGATCGTCAATATAGTAATTTAGCTTCTCATCCACTGTCAAGCGAATCACCTCATTAGCTGGCGTAGGCATTGGCTTCGCCGTTTCAGGCAAAAGCAATTTTATCGCATCTGGTGAGGCAAGCGTAGAAATCATTAAAAAGAACATCAATAAGAAGAAAAGGATATCCGCTAGGGCTCCTGTTTCTACCTCCGATGCTTCTCTTGCTCTTTTTCTGAAGTTCATCGAATTATGATTTAGACGCTGGTTTGTGAAGAATATCTAAGAAATCTATCGCCGTAATTTCCATCTTATTAATCGTACGATCAATCATCGTCGTTAATAAAGTATACAATACATACGCAATGATACCTACTATTAAACCTGATGCCGACGTCACCATTTTCTCGTAAATACCTCCAGCAATTGTAGAAATATCAATTTTATTCGAGATTGAAATATTATGGAAAGTACGAATCATACCCGTTACTGTACCTAAGAAACCAAACATAGGAGCAATACGAGCAATCGCACTAAGAATACCTAAATTCTTCTCCATATTATAAATTTCTACTTTGGCCTTATTCTCTATAGCCGCTTCAATATCACGGATAGGAGAACCTAAACGAGATAATCCTTTTTCCAAAAGCTTCGCAATCGGATACGAATTCGTCTTACAGAAATTAATGGCACCCTGCACATTACCCGCTTGCAACATATCATGAATCGTATGTAAGAAATTCTCATCTAACTTAGCCGTCTTGCGGATGTATAAATAGCGTTCTATGAACAAGAAAACCGCAGCAGCGAATAAGAAACCGATTGGATACATCACATATCCACCTTTTCCTAATAAATCCAAGACTGAAAATTCCTCCACGACTACTTTCGTAACCTCTTGAACAGGAGCTGAATTAACAATAGAATCTGCAATAGCTGCAGTAGAATCGACGGTCACTGAACCCGCCTGAAGTAAAATAGTTGCTAGCGAAAAAGCCATAGGATGAGGTTGATTAATCTTATTTACTACAAGTTTACAATTTTTTTTTTACAATCTCTACGGTTGTTTAATCGAAGGTGAGAGTTCTTTAAACCAAAATCCTTCCTTTAAACTATAGGACGAAAACCAAAGTTC
>CAMDSI010000207.1 GCA_945906915.1 Spirosoma fluviale
ACTGGATGGCCGACCGCGTCGGCATTCCCAACAGTTCGATTTACCCAAAGCCTCTCACGAAAGTGAGAGGCTTTGTAGCGAGACCGGGATTTGAACCCGGGACCTCAGGGTTATGAAACCTGCAATTCTCCGCAAATAGTAGATTCAGATTCCACTTGAATTTAATATTTCTTTGCTGAATTAATTTTTTTACTTAGTTTATACTTTGAAAAACCTATTTACCTATAAAAAGCATTCAAAATGTCTCAAAAAATTAAACTCGGATTGATTCTTATCGTAATCTCCGTTTTTACGATTAGCTTCTTTCAGCCAAAAGCGCCTACTTTTTTAGCGATTGAAGGAAATACGAAGATCGCATTAGTAGGAGGCAATTTGGGCTCTCGTATGATCAATTATGATCATTTTGAAACAGAATTACATCTTCGTTACCCGTCCTTTAATTTGATGGTTCGCAATATGTGCGACGGTGGAGATACACCGGGATTTCGACCGCACTCAGCTCGCATGAATCCTTGGGCTTTTCCGGGAGCGGAAAAATTTCAATCGGAATTTGCTAATCCCTCCCAAAGCGAAGGCCACCTAGAGACACATGATCAATGGATGAGCCGATTAAAAACAGATATTATTATTGGTTTTTTTGGATATAGCGAATCCTATGAAGGTAAGGCTGCGATTGCTATATACAAGGCAGAATTGGAGGCATTCATCAAGCACACTTTGGCACAAAAATACAATGGGGTTTCTGCTCCTCAACTAGCCATTGTTTCTCCTACGGCTTTCGAAGATTTAAGCGCAAAAATAGATTTACCTAACGGAACGGTTCAGAATACAAACATTACTTTGTACGCACAGGCGATGAAAGAAGTGTGTGAGAAGAATAATGTGTTATTCATTAATGCGTTTGATGCATCTAAAAAATGGTATGCAGAATCAGCGGAGGATTTGACTATCGACGGGTTTCAATTAAATGACGCGGGATACAAAAAATTAGCGCTATTACTTGCGGATCAGGTGTTTGGGAAGAAATCGACGGCTATCGAATCTAAAAGAGCGGATGTGTATGCAGCCGTTGCGGAGAAAAACTGGATGTGGCATACCGACTTTAAAATTCCCAATGGGGTTCACGTATATGGTCGCCGTTACAATCCGTTTGGACAAGATAATTATCCTGCTGAGATCGAAAAAATTCGTCAAATGACGGATAATCGGGAGGCTGCGATCCAAGCAGCAATCAAAGGGCTTCCGTATGATCTGGTCGCTGCTGATGCAAAGACACGGAAGTTAGATCCTGTAAAAACGAATTTTAATCCGGATCAAAACGGCAGCTTGAAATACTTGTATGGTGATGAGGCATTAAATGCCATTAAAGTAGCTCCGGGGTATAAAATTGAGCTGTTTGCTTCGGAAGAGGAATTTCCGAATTTGGCCAAACCGGTTCAAATGACTTTCGATAATAAGGGCCTACTTTGGGTGGTTTGCATGCCTTCCTATCCCCATTACAAGCCGGGGGATGCGAAACCTAACGATAAAATCATCATTCTTGAAGATACAGATAAGGATGGGAAAGCGGATAAGGAAACGATTTTTGCTGAGGGTTTGCACGTTCCGGTTGGGATGGAAATCACGGAATTTGGGGTATTTGTCAGCCAAGGAACAAATTTGGTTTTATTGAAAGATACGAATGGGGATGATCAGGCAGATTCGAAGGAAGTCATTTTAAGTGGGTTTGATGACCATGACACGCACCATGAGATCTCCGCATTTGTCACAGACGAATCAGGCGCTATTTACATGGGAGAAGGGGTATTTTTGCACACGAATGTAGAAACACCCTACGGTACAGTTCGCGCAACGAATGGGGGTTTTATGCGTTACAATCCAGCTAGGCATCATTTAGAGCGGGTTGCTCAGCTGTCGATACCCAACCCTTGGGGAATTGCTTTTGACAAATGGGGTCAAAACTTTTTTGCAGAAACCTCTGGTCCTGACGTTCGTTGGATGATGCCCGGGTCCACTAAAAATCGCTACGGTCAAACAGGTCACAAGTCATTTACTTTAGTGGAAGAAAAACATTTAGTTCGACCTACCTCCGGTTTAGAGTTTGTATCAAGCCGTCATTTCCCTGAAAACGTGCAAGGTGATTTTTTAATTAATAATACCATTGGATTTTTGGGAATTAAACAGCACCAATTAAGCGATGATGGCACCGGATATAAATCAAAGCACCGCCAAGATTTGATCGTGGGCGAAGATCGTAATTTCCGCCCTGTTGACATGGAATTTGCTCCCGACGGCTCGCTTTATGTAATCGACTGGCATAATATTTTGATTGGACACATGCAGCATAGTGCGCGTGATCCATTGCGCGACCATACCCACGGCCGCGTGTACCGCGTAACGTATCCTTCAAGGCCTTTAGTTACACCTGCTAACGTTTATGGGGCATCTATTGATCAGTTATTAGATAATTTAAAATTGCCTGAATACAGGACTCGGTACCGGGTGCGCAGAGAATTGCGTGGGCGCAAGGCGGCTGATGTATTACCTAAAATTACGGCCTGGGTGGCGAATCTGGATAAAAAGGATGCCGATTATGAGCACCATGTATTAGAGGCGTTGTGGGTTTCTTGGGGATTAAATAAGGTAGACCAAAAACTACTCAACCAATTACTGCAATCAAAAGATTACCATGTTCGTGCGGCAGCCGTTCGTGTCTTGCGCTATACAGGTCATCAAGTGAAAAACCAAGCGGCCTTATTAGCAAAAGCAGTGGAGGATAAACACGGGCGAGTTCGAATGGAGGCTTATGTGGCCGCCTCTTGGTTACCGAAACAAAGCGCTCTGCCGATATTAACATTGGCAAAAAAACATCCCTTAGATCCTTGGATGGATAAACCATACGAAATAGCCGTCGCTCATGCGAGTGGGGTGAATGTGGTTAAAAATAAGGAAGCGGCTTTAGTTTCATCTCTAAAAGGGAAAGATTTAGACTTGTATACCGCCGGCCAAAAATTGTATGCCAAGGACGGTTATTGTACGACCTGCCATCAGACCAATGGGAAAGGGCTTCCTTCCTCTGGTTTTCCTCCCTTATCTAATTCTATTTGGGTGACAGGAAACCAGGAACGCTTAATTAAATTAGTGATCAAGGGAATAATGGGGCCTATGGAATTGAATGGCGTTAAATATGCCGGACAGGTTCCCATGACCCCGTATGGCGGCTTAATGTCTGATAAAGAGATTGCGTCCGTTCTTACCTATGTTCGAAATTCATTTGGCAATAAAGCAACGCCTATCGACCCGGAGAAAGTAAAGGAAGTGCGAGCTAAAATTGCCTATAAAAATGACTTATATAATGCCAA
>CAMDSI010000208.1 GCA_945906915.1 Spirosoma fluviale
AAGGTGCGTAAGCAATTGAGCGAATTACGCTTAGAAATGGGAACGCGTATGGGATTACGTGATCCGAATAACTATAAAGTGCATTGGGTAGTAGATTTCCCACTATTAGAATACGGTGAGGAGGAAGATCGCTGGTTTGCGATGCACCATCCATTTACTAGCCCTAAGCCAGAGGATATTCCGTTGATGTTAGCTGGGGAATTGGGTAAAGTTCGTGCGAACGCCTACGATTTAGTCGTGAATGGGGTGGAAGTAGGAGGAGGTTCGATTCGTATTTTCCAAAAAGACCTTCAGTCGAAAATGTTCGAAGTTCTTGGATTCACCCCGGAGGAAGCTCAAGCACAATTCGGATTCTTATTAGATGCCTTTGAATATGGGGCGCCGCCGCACGGTGGTTTAGCCTTTGGTTTTGACCGTCTTTGCTCTTTATTTGGTGGAACGGACTCTATCCGTGATTACATCGCTTTCCCTAAGAATAACGCGGGACGCGACGTGATGATCGATTCTCCATCTCCTCTAGCGCAAGCTCAATTAGATGAATTGAAGATTAAGACGACGGTTTAGATTACCGAATAGAATGAAGGAGGGGGCCGCGCAGCGGCCCCCTCTTTTTTGTTAAAGCTCGTATTTAAATACCGGGCTTTCCCATTCTCCGGCGTTGATATTCAATACCTCTTTAATCTCGCCTTTGTGGATATCGAATACCCAACCGTGCAAGTGAGGGAATTGGCGATTTTTCCAGGCTTTTTGAACGATGGACGTTTTCGCTAGGTTTTGGATCTGCTCCGCTACATTCAATTCCACAAGTTTATTGAAGCGTGCCGTTTCATCCGTGATGTCATGCAAATCTTCGTAGTGTTTTTCGTAGACTTCTTTGATGTTGCGAAGCCACTTATTAATTAAACCGTAATCGGAATTAGTCATTGCTGCTTTCACCCCACCACAATTATAATGGCCACAAACGATGATGTGTCTCACCTCTAATACTTCTACAGCATATTGCAAAACGGACAACAAATTAATGTCCGTATGCACCACCATATTCGCCACATTTCTGTGTACAAAAATATCACCTGGATCCGCATGCGTAATTTCCTCCGCAGGTACGCGGCTGTCAGCACAACCGATCCAAAGGAAAAGAGGAGTTTGGGTTTTCGACAAATTGTCAAAATAGGTCGGGTCTAACTCTAATCTTTCGCTAGCCCAAGCTTTGTTACTCAATAATAATTTTTTGTATTCTTTCATGATTATTTCTTTTTTAAATCTGCCTCAATTCCTCTTTCGTGAGCTGTGGCGATGAATTCATCTATAAGTTGTTTGATATCGTGATCCATGAAGTGCACTTTAGACAGATCTATGTAGACTTCAGATCCCGCTGGAATCTTTCGAAGCGCTTCTTTTAAGGCCATTTTGTGTAAGAAGGTTACATCCTTTTGGAATTTAATTAATACCTCATTTCCGTTTTGAAAAACCGTAAAGACAGACGAATAATTTGTCAGTATTACGAAGATTAATCCTACTAAGGTACCTATAAAAATTCCCCATAATAAGTCGACACCTACGACCACGGCGACAGTGACTAAAAAGGGAACCCATTGCTTCCAGCCTTCTGCAATTACCTTTTTGAAAGCGGATGGATGGGCAAGTTTATATCCCGTGTACAATAAAACACTCGCTAAACAGGCCAAAGGTATTTTGTTTAAATACAAAGGTAAAGCAAGTACCGCTGCGAGAAGCAAGATGCCATGGAAAAACCCTGACATGCGACTTTTTCCACCAGAATAGACATTTGTAGAGGATCGCACAATCACCGAAGTAATCGGAATTCCGCCTAATAATCCACTGGCTACATTACCCACGCCTTGTGCTAAAAGCTCTCTATCTGGCGATGAAATTCGCTTTAATGGGTCTAATGAATCTGTTGCTTCTAAGGACAATAAGGATTCTAACGAAGCGACAATCGCTAATGTCAAGGCGATGGAATACACTTTAGAATTGGTGATAAAACTCCAATCAGGCGAGACTAATCCGCCCCAAACCTCGCTAGTCGAAGCAAAAATAGGCAGATTCACCATGTGATCTTTCGAATCCCCTAAATACCAGTCTGGTGCCCACATCGCGAAGCTTTCATTCATCGCCACTCCCGCCAAAACCACAAATAAGGAGGCAGGAAGCGCGTTCATAAAGCGAAATGTTTCGCCTAGTTTCGTCCACGAAAACAGAATAATTAATCCGATGGCAGAAATGAATAAGGCCCCAGCTTTCAGGGTAGAAAAGGAGGCTAAAATTTCTGAAAAGGTATTTTTTCCATCTTTTTGGTCAAATTCAAATTCCCCAATAAAGTTCAAATCATCTCCAATCGCATGTGGGATTTGCTTTAAAATAATGACAATTCCGATCGCAACTAACATGCCTCGAATGACAGATGAAGGGAAGAATCCTCCGATTTTCCCCAATTTCAGCAGCCCAAGAGCGATTTGAATTCCACCGGCAAGTATGACAGCAACTAAAAAGCCAGGGAATGAACCTAGTTCAATAATGGCTGTCGCCACGATGATGGTTAATCCAGCGGCTGGGCCACTAACAGATAATTCTGATCCCGATAAAAGAGAAACGATAGTTCCTCCCACGATACCAGCCACAAGGCCAGCTAATAAGGGGGCTCCCGAAGCGAGGGCGATACCTAAGCATAGAGGTAAGGCAACTAAAAATACGGCTATTCCTGATTTCCAATCCCCTTTAATAAAGGATTGAATGTATTCTGATTGTTTCATATGTTTGTTTAATTAATGATAATAGTATGTAATTAAACAGCTAAATCAGGAGGGGTTTTATGCGTGTTGACGTAGCCTTTTGAGAGAATAAATTCTACTTTAGGCATGCTGAATAAAACAAATATAGGTATATAAATTCCAAGTGATTGGTGGCGCACTAAATCAGTGTCCTCTGAAAAGTCCTCGTCTTCTGTATCTTCATCAGAACTTAGTGGAGGTATATTTTCGGATTTGTGCTGGGAAAGAGGTGCTTGGGTCTGAAAAATTACTTTCGATTGTTGATCTCGTTCTTGAATTAAAATAGGCTCTGTTGCATCGAATTTATCCTTGGCGAATTTCCATTCTTTTTTCAAGCGACCGCCACTACCAAACTCATGGTATTCTCTCCAACGGCCTACTTTTACGCTATCGTCTAAGCGACCATCTTCCTTAAGACTCCCACTCGGATAAAAGGAATAATAGGTGCCGCGTACTTTTCCATAAAAGCGAGGAATCACCTCTTGAATTTTCTTTTTAGAGGCATCATAATAGTGAATAATGGACCCGGCTGTAAAACCTTTTTCAAAGTAGACCTTATTTTCTAATT
>CAMDSI010000209.1 GCA_945906915.1 Spirosoma fluviale
GTGTAAACCATATATCCACCACAGGTATGAACGACGCCTTTTGGCTTTCCTGTTGACCCTGAAGTATATAAAATAAATAAGGGATCTTCAGAATTCATGATGGCTGGTTCGCAAGCATCAGCAGCTTCACTTTCTGCTTCATCCCACCAAATGTCTCTGCCGTCTAGCATCGAAACCGGGGTATTTGTGCGACGTTTCACGATTACTTTTTCAACTGAGGGACAAAGCGCGACAGCATCATCCACCGTTTCTTTCATCGGGATCATTTTGTTTCCTCTAACCGCTCCATCCGTTGTAAGTATCACTTTACAGGCTGAATCATTGATTCTGTCTGAGATTGATTGTGCTGAAAATCCTCCAAATACAACCGAGTGAATGGCTCCAATTCGAGCACAAGCTAAAACTGCAATGGCTAATTCAGGGATCATGGGCATGTAAATGCATACGCGGTCCCCTTTTAGGACGCCTTGAGATTTCAAGACATTGGACATTTTACAAACTCGTGCATGCAGTTCACGGTAGGTCAATGTGATGGCTAAATCACCAGGCTCATTAGGCTCGTAGATAATGGCTGCTTGATCTGGAATCGTGCTTAAATGACGATCTAGGCAATTTGATGTGATATTTAATTGTCCATCTTCAAACCATTTAACCGAATAGTCGTTAAAATTCCAATCCAATACTTTAGTGAATGGCTTAGACCATTCAAATTCATTCGCGATGCCTGCCCAAAATTTTTCAGGCTCCTGCACGCTTAATTCATACGTTTTTTGGTAGTCTACTAGGTCTTTAATTCTCATAATTTAAATTTTATCAAATTCTCCTTGAAAGGCATAATAGCCAAAAAGGCTCATCCCAATCGAAATTAATGGAGCCAAAACAAAGGTGTAAATAATGGCAGGAACTAGGTCATTTCCCCCTTTGGCCCATAAAGGAACCGCTTGAAAATAGATCAAATAAATGCCGGCACCGATTCCTAAACCGATCCATACTATCCCCAAAATACGTTTTATTAGGTTCATAATGATGCTTTTTTATCTGATTTGATATAAATAATTCCGATCACTACGCAGACGCTAATGAGGGCGATTGGGTAGTTTAATCCTTCTAAATAGGGTTTTTCTAAGGTTCCAGCCGCATTTGCATTAGAAACCAGAAAAGTAGCAATTGCGGGCATTAATCCGCCAAAAACGCCATTGCCAATATGATAGGGAAGGGACATCGACGTATATCGAATTTTAGTAGGAAACATTTCTACTAAAAAGGCTGCTATAGGTCCATACGCCATGGTTACGAAAGAAATAAGACAGAAAACATAGCCTATCAAAGCCCATTGATCGGTCTTGTTAATTTTAATGGTGATTTTAGATTCGGTTTTCTCCGTAGAAACTTCCGTAATGATATTCTTGTAGGAACTCCCATCTGTAAATTCTTTAGAAACCGTAGTTGTTTTACCGCTTAGAACCATCTTTTCCGAACCAGGAACCACTGTTTTGTGGCTAACATCGACCGTTTTATACATTTGATCAAAAATGGGACGATAAGAGAAGACGGCAATAATCATACCGGCCATCATGATACCTTTTCTGCCAATCTTATCAGATAAAGCACCAAAAAAGATAAATAAGGGAGTGCCTAATAATAACCCAATGACTAAAATAGTATTCGTTTGAATATCATCCAGATTGCAGATTTTTAAAAGGAAAGTCTGCGCATAAAATTGCCCGGTATACCAAACCAATCCTTGTCCCATCGTAGCTCCAAACAACGCTAAAAGGACATATTTTAGATTTAATTTATTGCCAAAAGATTCTTTTAACGGGTTTTTGCTAATTTTTCCTTCCGCTTTAGCCTGCTCAAACATGGGCGATTCCTCCATGTTTTTGCGGATTAACAAAGAGACTAAAACCATCACAATAGATACTAGAAATGGAATTCTCCAGCCGTAATCATCGAATGCGTCCTTGCTTAAAGAGGCTCTGGTCAGCATAATAACCGCTAGTGAAATGACTAATCCTAATGTAGCGGTTGTTTGAATCCAAGAGGTAAAAAATCCCCGTCTTTCTGGCGGTGCATGTTCGGCTACATAGGTAGCGGCGCCGCCATATTCTCCGCCCAACGCTAGACCTTGTAACAAGCGTAAGGTAAGGACTAAAATAGGGGCCCAGGCTCCTATGGTTGCATAAGAGGGGATTAAACCAATCGCAAAAGTGGCACCGCCCATCAGCATCAGTGTCACCATAAAGGTGTATTTTCGACCAATTAAATCACCCAATCGCCCAAATACTAAGGCACCGAAAGGGCGAACCACAAAACCTGCAGCAAACGTAGCAAGGGTATTTAAAAAGGCGGCAGTTGGATTATCAGTTGGAAAAAATTTGGTCGATAAAACAGTGGCTAAGCTCCCGAAAATATAGAAATCGTACCACTCAATTAAAGTACCCACTGACGACGCACTAATGATATAGGCGAGGCTTTGTTTTTTGGTTTGCATTATTTTAAATAGGTTTTAACAAATCTAAAATTTTCTCCTTAATTCTGCTAAATTTGGCCTAAATATCTTGTCTATGTTCAGCGAAACGCAACGTTTTACCCAGTGGTGGTTATGGCTTATTTTAATTGGAGTTTGGGCTTCCATGGTTTATTCGATTGTAACTGCACCTTTACAAACAGATGCAGCCGCCTATGTGTCTTTTGGAATTGGTATTTTGTTGCCTTTGCTATTTTGGCAAATGAAATTAACTACTCGCATCGAAGCTGAAGGTATTTTTGTGCGCTTTTTTCCTTTTCATTTTAAGGAGAAATTTTTTGCATGGGATTCTATTTCAGCTTGTTACGTTCGGGACTACAGTCCATTGAAGGAATATGGCGGTTGGGGTATCAAATACAGCTTTAACGGGAATGGGCTTGTCTATAATGTGGCCGGAAGCGTAGGCTTACAATTGAATTTTAAGGACGGCGAACCGGTATTAATCGGGACCCAAAAAGGGGAGGAGATCAAGCAGCTTTTAGTCGAGATGGGACGTTTAATCGAATCTGTTAAATAAAAGGCGTATCTTTGCGCCACATTATGAGGATGTTTGTTATTATTTCATTGCTCATAACACATCTTTATACAGTAATATGTCATTCGAATCATTGCACCTCATTGAGCCTATTTTAAAGGCGCTCAAAGAAGAGGGTTATAGTAATCCAACCCCTATTCAAGCTCAATCTATCCCTATCGTCCTTCGTGGTACCGATTTATTAGGTTGTGCCCAAACTGGAACTGGTAAAACAGCAGCCTTTACGCTGCCCATCATTCAACTTTTAGAGGAGAATAAATCCTTCCAAAAAAATAAGAAAGT
>CAMDSI010000210.1 GCA_945906915.1 Spirosoma fluviale
TAAATGCTCCGGCTGAGGCTCCTGCAGACGCTCCGATTGAATATACAGAGGTGGCTGCTCCAGAAGAGTTCATCGTAGATACGTCTTTCATCACAAGTACAGAAAACACAAGAGACGAGGTATCTCCAACGGATGCCCCTGTCGATTTAGATAAATTACCTAAAGAGGATGCGCCAACTCCGGTACATCACCATAAGCCTCGTTCGAATTATAACCAAGTCATTAAAGAATTAGATGGCCTGATTGAGAATGAAGGAGTTTTGGAGATTATGCAAGAAGGTGGATACGGTTTCATGCGTTCGTCTGATTATAATTATTTAGCGTCTCCAGATGATATTTATGTGTCGCCATCACAAATCAAAATGTTTGGTTTGAAGACGGGAGATACCATTTTAGGAAAGATTCGTCCACCTAAAGAAGGAGAAAAGTATTTTGCCTTATTGAAGATCGAGTCTGTAAACGGTAAAACGACAGATGAGATTCGCGACCGGATTAACTTTGAATATTTAACGCCTTTATTTCCAGAGGAGAAGCTAAACTTATCGTCTACGGCGGATAATTATTCGACGCGTATTTTAGATTTGTTTGCGCCTATCGGTAAGGGCCAAAGGGGTATGATCGTCGCCCAGCCTAAAACGGGTAAGACGGTTTTATTAAAAGACATCGCCAATGCGATTTCACGCAATCACCCGGAGGTATATTTGATCATTTTATTGATCGATGAGCGTCCAGAGGAGGTAACGGATATGCAGCGTTCGGTTCGTGCGGAAGTGATTTCATCTACTTTTGATGAGCAAGCGGAGCGTCACGTGAAAGTGGCTAACCTTGTTTTAGAGAAGGCCAAAAGAATGGTGGAATGCGGCCACGATGTCGTTATCTTATTAGATTCTATCACACGTCTTGCACGTGCTTACAATACCGTAGTTCCATCATCAGGTAAGATTTTATCCGGTGGTGTGGATGCGAATGCACTTCACAAGCCTAAGCGTTTCTTCGGAGCGGCTCGTAACGTCGAAAATGGCGGATCTTTAACCATCATCGCGACAGCCTTGATCGAAACGGGATCGAAAATGGACGAAGTAATCTTTGAGGAATTCAAAGGAACGGGTAACATGGAATTACAATTAGATCGCAAGTTAGCGAACCGAAGAATTTATCCATCGATTGATGTGACAGCTTCCGGAACGCGTCGCGAAGATTTATTGATGGATCCAGCCGTATTACAACGTGTTTGGATCTTGCGCAAGCACATGTCTGACATGAACTCTGTGGAGGCGATGGAATTCTTGCAACAGCAGATGAAAGGGACTAGGAACAACGAAGAGTTCTTAGTGTCGATGAATCGCTAACGGGAATCGCTAAAAGGAATCGCTAACGGGAATCCCTTAATAGCCTAGAAAAACTTTGTCGATAATGCTGCAAGCTTGATCCATCTCAGAACCGGTGATGGTGAGGGGAGGAGCTAAACGGATTTTATTGCCGTGTGTCGGTTTCGCGAGTAAGCCCTTTTTCATCAGGTCTAAACAAATTTCCCAGGCCACCTTGCTATCTTCATCGGTGTCTATTTCGATGGCACAAAGAAGCCCCTTTCCTCTAACGGACTTAATCAAGGCGGTTTTATCTCGCAAACTTTCTAGGAAGGTCAATAGCTGCAATCCACGTACCTTGGCATTTTCGACTAAATCTTCGTCTTCGATGATATCGATGGCTACGGTCGCGACTGCGCAGGCTAATGGATTTCCCCCATAGGTTGAACCGTGTTCGCCTGGTTTAATGATTAGCATGATCTCATCATTGCATAATACGGCAGATACAGGCATAAAACCACCCGAAAGAGCTTTTCCTAACAACAAGATATCTGGCTGGACTAGTTCGTGGTGACAAGCTAACCAGGCACCGGTGCGTCCTAAACCGGTTTGGATTTCATCTGCAATGAAAAGGACACGGTGTTTTTTGCATAAAGCGGCCGCCTTTTTTAAATAACCCGGCGATGGAATAACTACTCCGGCTTCTCCCTGAATAGGTTCCACCATAAAAGCTGCCACATGTGGATTTTGTAATTTTTCTTCTAATGCCTTTAGGTCATTGTAAGGAATTCGGCTGAAACCCGGAACAAAAGGTCCGAAGTTGTGATATGATGACGGGTCATTTGAAGAGGACACTGCCGCTATCGTTCTACCCCAAAAATTCCCTTCTGCAAAAATTATTTCCGCCTGATTCGCCGGAACGCCTTTCACCTCATAAGCCCATTTGCGGGCTAATTTGATGGCAGATTCTCCCGCTTCCACGCCCGTATTCATTAACAAGACTTTTTGGTAGCCAAATTTCTCCGCTAATTTCTTCTCCGTCGAACCTAAAAGATTCGTGTGAAAGGCACGGGAACTGAGTGTTAAACGTGATGCCTGATCAGAAATGGCTTTGACTAAACGCGGGTGGCAATGCCCTTGATTCACTGCGCTATAGGCAGATAAAAAATCCAGGTACTTCTTTCCAGTTACGTCGAAGACATGCACTCCCTCGCCGCGTTCAAGAACGACCGGCAATGGATGGTAATTATGTGCCCCAAACTCAGATTCTAAATCAATATACTCTTGTGGGGTCATAGTAATTCGTAAATACCTGCTACCCCTTGTCCACCACCTACGCAGGCTGTGACCATACCGTATTTTTGGTTGCGAAGTCGCATTTCGTTGAATAATTGGATCGATAATTTAGCGCCAGAACAGCCCAGTGGATGTCCTAGAGCAATGGCTCCACCGTTTACGTTCACGATGTTAGGATCAATATCAAGAGTCTTCATGACTGCCAAAGACTGCGCCGCAAATGCCTCGTTCAATTCAATTTGTTGAATATCCTTCAGCGTTAATCCGGCTTTTTTCAAAGCAATCGGAATAGCCTCTACCGGACCAATTCCCATCAAACGAGGTTCCACACCCGCTGTTGCGTAGGAAACCATACGAGCGATGGGCTCTAAATGTAATTCTTTCACTAATTTCTCCGAAACGACTAAAACGAAAGCCGCTCCATCGGATGTTTGGGATGCATTACCAGCGGTAACCGTTCCGCCCATGGCGAATGCCGGTCTTAACTTACCTAAAGCTTCGATGGTTGTATCTGCACGTGGACCTTCGTCTTCAGACACGGTCCAGCTACGGGTTTGTTTCTTACCTGATTTGGCATCGAAATAATTCTCGGTTACTTCCACAGGAACGATTTGCGAGGTGAATTTACCCGCTTTTTGAGCAGCTAAAGCCTTCTGGTGTGAGGCGAAAGAGAACGCATCTTGCTCCTCGCGCGTCACATTATATTTCTTGCTCACTTCCTCTGCGGTCAGACCCATTCC
>CAMDSI010000211.1 GCA_945906915.1 Spirosoma fluviale
CATTGTCCTATCGTACTACTCTTAAATAGCTAAATTATGCACTTTGAAAAACACGTATTTATCTGCGCTAATGATAAAGACGCCCCTAAAAAATGTTGTGGCTCTGGTCACGGAATGGAATTAGTAGATGCCTTTAGAGCGAGTTATGCAGCGCAAGGTGGAACAGCTAAAATCCGTGTCCAAAAATCTGGATGCCTTGATTTCTGTGGAAAAGGTCCTACGATGGTCGTTTATCCTGAAGGTGTTTTCTATGGTAACGTACAAGTAGCAGATGTGGCGGAGATCACAAAATCCCATTTAATCGAAGATGAAATTGTGACTCGCCTTCAAATTCAATAAATTGCAGCATGATTTACCGCTTATATCCCACGCTGTTAAATTCCTTTAATCTCTACGCGAATCAATCCCGTGATTCGAATGGCAAAATCATCGTGGATGAAATCGAGCTAATTGATCGAATCAACAGAGTCCGAAAGCCCACGACGAATGCACAACAAAAGGGGATTGATTTTGAGCGAGCGGTAACCCTAGGGGAAAATGAAGAGGCTTTTGCGGAGGGAATCATCGATCAAGCACGGGGTTTATTACCGGTTAAATACAAGACGCAGTTTTACGTGGAATCCCGCTATAAAAATGCGATGATTTACGGATATGTGGATGGTGTGGGTGATACGGTGGCTTTTGATCTGAAGAGTACGGCCTATTATGAGCCAAATCGCTTCTTAACTAATCACCAAAATCTCTACCTGTTAGGTCTTCAAAAATACGGTATACAACGCTTAGACTATGTCATTACGGACTTTAAGCAGGTTTATGTTGAATCCTATGACGTGAATAATATCGATTTCAGCGCTCAATACGAGCAAATCGAAAAGTTCATTTTATTCCTAGAGGAGAACAAGAAATTCATTCGGGATAAGAAGATTTTTGACAGAAAATCCAGCGACAACCAATTATCTATTTTTGAGTAATCCCCTTAATTCATCCAAATGTTGAATTTCGTAGGGTAAATCTGTTTTCACAGAATTTGGATTATAATGTATGGCTGGAATTCCTGCTTGAAGAGCTCCACGCACATCGGCTTCTACGTGATCACCGATCATCAAGGCGTCCTCCGCTTGAATTCCCGCACGAGATAGGGCATATTGAAAGAACAAAGGACTTGGTTTCTTCGTACCCACTAGCTCAGAGGTAATGATTTCTTTGAAAAAGGAACGCATTCCGGCTCCATCAATTTTCACATATTGAATGTCGTCGAAGCCATTAGTTAAAATGTAGAGTGGGAAATGCTCCGCTAAATCTTTAATGAGCTCAAATGCGCCCGGCATCAAATTCGTCTTTCTCGGCGCACGTTCAAGGTATTTATCTCCAAACTCTTCTGCGGACCCCGAAACACCAAGCTCCTGGAAAAACCGCACAAAACGTGTTTCTCTTAATTCCGCCTGCGAAATTTCACCTGCTGCATACTGATCCCATAACGAATTATTAATTTTTTCGAAGGTTTTCCAGTAGGTTTCAGGGTCGAAGGAAAAGTTAAATTCGAACGCTAAATCAAGCAATACTTCGCGGGCATTTAGGTCGTGATCCCAGAGGGTGTGATCCCAGTCAAAAAAAAGCGCTTTCGGTTGAAAATTCATGTAACAAAGGTAATAATAACTTACCTTTGCTTTGGCCCATTTTAAAAAATCCCATGGAACATCAATTACAACTTAAGAAACCCCTCGCATTTTTCGATTTAGAGACAACCGGCATACAAATCAACCGGGATCGCATCGTAGAAATTTCGATTGCTAAAGCTAATCCAGATGGAAGTGTGGAGGTTAAAACGCGTCGCGTGAATCCGGGTATCCCGATTCCAATAGAAGCGTCATTAGTGCATGGGATTTACGATGAAGATGTGAAAGATGAGCCCTCTTTTCGCATGGTTGCGAGATCATTGGCCACTTTTTTAGACGGCTGTGATTTAGCTGGATTTAATTCCAATCGTTTCGATGTACCTATGTTAGTGGAGGAGATGTTGCGTGCTGAAGTCGATTTTGACATGAAAAACAGAAATTTAGTGGATGCTCAACGCATTTTCCACCTGATGGAGCCGCGGAATTTAACCGCAGCGTACCAGTTTTATTGTGGCAAGGAATTAATCGGAGCTCACGGCGCCGAAGCTGATGTACTTGCTACTTTAGAAGTCTTGAATGCACAAGTAAAACACTATGCGAACCGTTCTACGAAGGATGCGGAGGGCAATGAAGTTTTCCCTATCCAGAATGACATGGACAAACTTCACGAACTAAGTGCCTCTAATTCAATTGACTTCGCTAATAGAATGACCTACAATAAAGAGCGCGTGGCCTGCTTTAATTTTGGCAAACATATAGGCAAACCGGTGCTCGAAGTTTTAAAGTCTGACCCGTCCTATTATGACTGGATGATGAAGGGTGATTTTCCTATGGACACGAAGCGCAAACTAACCGAAATAAAATTGCAAGGTTTTCAGCGTTAAGGCATTTTTGATGTCGAGCCTATCAGATATTTTCGTATTTTTGCCTCGCATAAATGCATTTTTTGGACAGGCTTTTGCCTGAAGCCTTTGTAATTATTTAAGACTATGCAATCAATACCTGAAATTATTCGTACGATTCCGTTAACCCACTACATTCTTTTAAGCTCTGCTTTGTTTTGTATTGGTATAATGGGTGTATTAACTCGCAGAAACGCGATTATCGTATTCATGGCGATCGAATTAATGTTAAATGCCGTTAACCTATTGTTAGCCGCTTTCTCCTCTTACTATTCGGATCCAGCCGGCCAAATATTCGTCTTTTTCATCATGGCGGTAGCCGCTGCTGAAGTGGCTGTAGGTTTGGCTATTATTGTGATGATTTACCGAAACATTCAAAGCATCGATATCGGTGTTCTTAATAAATTGAAAAACTAATTAAGCGCACCTATTCCGCCCAATTAATATGTCTTTACTATTCCTTATTCCTCTTTTACCCTTACTAGGTTTTGCTATTAATGGTTTAGCTTATCCCAAAATACCGAAGCAAATCGCCGGAATTATTGGAACTATTCCTCCCCTAGTTGCCTTCGCTCTATCGCTTCAATTATTCTTGAATTTTGATGGCCAAGCACAAATTCTCCCGATTGCAGATTGGATTAATGTAGGTTCCTTACATATCCCTTTTGCTTTTCAAATCGACCAATTGTCCATTTTAATGCTCCTGGTTATTACCGGAGTAGGCACCTTGATACACATTTACTCGATTGGGTATATGGC
>CAMDSI010000212.1 GCA_945906915.1 Spirosoma fluviale
GTCACGTCCTGGTTTAGCTAACTCATCCATAATATCTGTCAACGTAGGCATTCCCACTTCAGTACTTACATATTGACTCAGGCGGATTTGCTTGCGCAACGATTCGTTCGCTAACAGATCTGAAACCTTACAGTTCAAATCTTTCGCCATCTTTTCGACAATTTCGTAACGTTCCGGGTGTACTGCGCTAGCATCTAACGGATTTTTTGCGTTGCGTATCCGTAAGAAAGCGGCTGCCTGTTCGAAGGCTTTTTCACCTAAACGCGTGACCTTTTTTAGGTCTGATCGCTTGATGAAGGGGCCGTTCTTCGTGCGGTAGTCGATGATGTTTTGGGCTAATTGCGGACCTAAGCCAGAAACGTAGGATAGAATCTGTTTAGAGGCCGTGTTTAATTCCACACCTACCGAGTTCACGCAAGAGATGATGGTGTCATCGAGGGAGGCTTGGAGTTTCTTTTGGTCTACATCATGCTGGTATTGCCCCACACCGATTGATTTAGGATCAATTTTAACCAGTTCTGCCAGAGGATCCATCAAACGACGCCCAATGGAAACTGCGCCACGAACGGTCAAATCCTTGTCTGGAAACTCGTCCCGTGCCGCTTCAGAGGCTGAATAGATGGATGCTCCGCTTTCGTTCACCATAATAATCGTGATGCCCTCTAGCTTCAAAGCGCGTACAAAAGACTCGGTTTCTCTGCCTGCTGTACCGTTTCCGATGGCGATGGCTTGCACTTTATGTTGTTTGACCCAGGCTTGAATAGTTTGAGCTGCTTCTGCGGCTTGTCCTGGTCCTGTATGTGGATAGACCGCCGTGTTTGCTAATAGCGTGCCTTGTTCATCTAAGCAAACGACTTTGCAACCTGTTCTGAAACCTGGATCGAGGGCTAAGACACGTTTTTGGCCTAAGGGTGCTGCTAATAAAAGTTGTCTGATATTTTCTGCGAAAACGCGAATAGCCTCTTCGTCTGCGCGTTTCTTCGCCTCAGCACGCATCTCGGTTTCCATGGCCGGCATCAGCAGGCGTTTATAACCATCTTGGATGGCTAGTCCCACTTGTTTTGCACAAGCATTGTTTCCGGTCAGGAAGCGGCGCTCTAATCTATTTAAAACGTCCTCGTCCGGACCCGCTAGGTTTAGGTTCAAAATTCCCTCATTTTCGCCTCTAAATAGGGCCAAAACCCGATGAGACGGCGCTTGAGCCAGGGATTCAGACCAGTCGAAGTAGTCTTTGTATTTTATGCCTGCTTCTTGCTTGCCTTTCGCGACTGTTGATTTGACGGTGGTTTTTCGGGCAAACAGATTTCTTGCTTCGTCTCTCGCCTCGGCCGTTTCCATCATCTCCTCTGCTAAAATATCCCGAGCGCCAGCTAGTGCTTCCTCTACATTGTCTAAGTATTCAGCTGCTAAGACCTCTGGGTCTTTTAGGCCTTGTAATCGGATTTGGTTTGCGAGTTCTTGTAAGCCTTTTTCGCGGGCTGCCATTGCGCGCGTTTTGCGCTTAGGTTTGTAGGGAAGGTAGATGTCTTCTAATTTGGCCAAAGTCTCTGCCCCTTGAACCGCCTTCTCTAATTCTGGTGTCAATTTCTCCAGTTCCTGTAAGGACTTCAAGATCGCCTCGCGACGCTTCTCTAATTCCACATATTGATCCCTTAGGTCCCGAATCGCCGCCACCTGCACCTCATCCAAACTTCCCGTCGCCTCCTTGCGGTAGCGGGAAATAAAAGGAATCGTGGCGCCTTCGTCCAATAGGGCGATGGTTTTCCGAACTTGGTTTTCGGAAATGGAGAGGGAGTGGGCAATTTTAAGGATCATCTGTAGAGATGGTAAATGGTGAGTGGTAAATGGTAAATGAGTCGCCTCAAGCGGCGGGGCCGCCCTCGGCTTGGTCAAAGGGTCGTCACTCTGTGACTTAGTCAATAGCGTAGAGGTCGTTTTCATTCGACTCTTTGACTAAGCCGGATTTATCCGGCGACTTATTGACTCTTACTTTATGCTTCCGGAAATTCATTATAAAAATACCCCGCGAACTTCCAGATTTCCTGGATTTCAGAGCCTAAAATCGGGTAGGGATCGTAGGTCTTGTTCGTAGAGTTCAGGATCAATACTTTGCGTTCTGCGAGGTGGTTGATGACCTGCTTTAACACGACGCCATCCTCGCGGGTAACGACGATGCAGATGGTTCCGTCCTTGATTTGGGTCCAGTCTTCCACGTATTCAGCGAAGACTAAAGAGCCCGGTTGTAGGGGCAACATCGATTCGCCTTTGATGGGGAAAACGCGGTATTTCTTGTCTTTAGGTAGGAAAGGTACTTGGAACGTAGGTAGGTCGCGGACGAAGTCGAGGTCGTCGTAGGAGGCGGTGTATCCTGCCAAAGCTTTGACCGGAACCATCTCGATATTCTCCTCATTGTTCGCATCGACCGTCGTAGCTAAAATTCGTAGCTTAGGTTTGTTCGACAGGCCGGGGATTCTTGTAGACAAATCTTCCTTCAATAATTCATCCACTTCAACCTTAAAAAACTCCGCTAGGGAGATCAAATCCATATATTTAGGCTCCGCTCTTCCGGACTCATACGAGCCCAAAGTCGGCTTCTTAATATTCAGTAATTCCGCTAGTTTTTCCTGCGACGTTTTCTCCGACATCTTGCTGCGTAAAAAACGTAAATTCTGACTAAAAAAAGTGCTCATGCGATTTGCTTATTAAAGGAAAATGAATAAAATTCGTATCTAAAATTTCTTCGTATACTTTTCGAAGTTACGAAAGGTATTCAAAATACCCAAATATCTACCAATTTTATGCAGGAGCGCGCGATTGTGCACATGGATTTAGACAGTTTCTTTGTCTCGGTAGAGCGACTCCGGGATACACGACTTGTGGGCAAGCCGGTCATTGTGGGCGGCGGGTCGGATCGAGGCGTGGTGGCGGCGTGTAGTTATGAGACGCGGGCCTTTGGGGTACGTTCCGCGATGCCCATGAAGATGGCGCTGAAACTGTGTCCGGATGCGATTGTCTTAAAGGGGGATTACGAGGCCTATGTGCAGCATTCTGAGATGGTGACCTCGCTGATTATGGAGCGGGCGCCTTTGGTGGAGAAAGCTTCGATTGATGAGTTTTATTTAGATATGACTGGGATGGAGCGTTTCTTTGGGTCTTACGCCTTTGCCCAGGATCTGCGGGATAGAATTAAAAATCAGATTGGGTTGCAGATGTC
>CAMDSI010000213.1 GCA_945906915.1 Spirosoma fluviale
ATTTTTTAGTCCGCTAGGGCAGGATGTGAGTAAAAACACACAGCTAATCACGCCTAGGATTAATCTTAATTTCGTACTCATTTATTTTCCTTTAATAATTCTTTACTTATACAGAATCAAGTAGCAAAGGTATTAATTACCCTAAAATATCCACTAAAATAGTATTTAATTCTTTAATACTACTCACCTTCTCGATTTGTAAGATCATTTTTCCTGCTTTTTCTCTCAACTGGCACAATCCCTTTTTAGTGTTCACGAAGGAAATTACCTTAACGACGAGGTTTTGGTCGAGTGGTCGAGCAGACTCCGATGAAACGAAATAGAACTTTAAATTATTGTTTTTCAACTGGATTTTTTCGATTCCCAAAACCTGTGCCTTCCAGCGACACTTCATTAATTCGATCATGTCGTGGACCTCGTTTGGCATATCCCCAAAACGGTCTTTGATCTCTTTAATAAATACAGCCAATGCTTCTTCGTCCTCAATTTCGTCCAAACGGGTGTAGAGGGCGAGACGTTCGGAGATACTTTGGACATATTCTTCTGGAATCAACACCCGAAGATCGGTCTCAATCGTGCAATCCACTTTCAAGCTTTCTGCCACCTGCTCTAAATCGACTTCGAAGAGTTTTCTAAACTCATTTTCTTTTAATTCTTGTACGGCCTCATCTAAAATTTTATGGTACATATCATAGCCTAAATCATTGATAAAGCCACTTTGCTCCGCCCCTAACAGGTTTCCGGCACCCCGAATATCCAAGTCGCGCATCGCCACTTTAATTCCATCCCCTAAATCAGAGAATTCCTCTAAGGCACTCAGACGCTTGCGCGCATCACTCGTCAAATTCGCCAAAGAGGGCGTCGCTAAAAAGCAATACGCTTTCTTGTTCGAACGGCCTACGCGACCCCGCATTTGGTGTAGATCTGAAAGCCCGAAATTATTAGCGTTCAGAATGAATATGGTATTCGCATTCGGAATATCGAGTCCAGATTCGATGATATTCGTTGCCACCAGCACATCATAATGTCCTTCAATGAAGCCCATCATGATTTTTTCCAATTGGTCTCCGTCCATTTGACCGTGAGCGACGGCGATTTTAGCATCGGGAACTAAACGTAAAATTCGATTCGCAATGCTTTCTAATTCGCTGATTCGGTTATAAACGACAAAAACCTGTCCCCCGCGATTTATTTCTTCCCGAACGCCATCGCGCAAGATTTCATCCGTTAAGACCACTAATTTCGTTTCTACTGGTTGGCGGTTAGGCGGAGGCGTCGCTATAATACTTAAATCCCGTGCTCCCATTAAAGAGAAATGAAGCGTTCTGGGGATCGGCGTTGCCGTTAGCGTCAGCACATCCACATCCACGCGCATCTCTTTCAATCGGTCCTTTACCTTAACGCCGAATTTTTGTTCTTCGTCGATAATCATCAGTCCCAAACTCTTGAAATGCACATCCTTGTTCACTAGACGATGTGTTCCGATCAGAATATCGGTTTGTCCGCTCGCGACGCGGGCTAAGGTTTCGTTGATTTGTTTAGTCGACTTGAAGCGATTAATATATTCTACTTTGCAAGGGAATGCGGCTAAACGATCGTGGAAGGTCCGGTAATGTTGCATCGCTAACACGGTCGTAGGAACGAGAACAGCTACTTGTTTCGAATCTGCCACGGCCTTAAAGGCGGCACGTATCGCAATTTCTGTCTTGCCAAAACCCACATCACCACAAACCAAACGATCCATCGGGTGCGGTTTTTCCATATCTGCCTTCACATCCATCGTGGCTTTTGCTTGATCAGGCGTATCTTCATAGATGAATGACGATTCTAGTTCCGCTTGAAGATAGGTATCTAAAGAGAAAGAGAAGCCAGGGGCATTTTTTCGTTTGGCGTAGAGGGATATGAGCTCTTTGGCAATATCCTTTACCTGTTTCTTTACCCTTGATTTCTTGTTATCCCAGTCCGGCGAGCCCAGTTTCGACATAGTCGGGGCCGTGCCTTCCTTTCCTGAATATTTGGAAATTTTATGCAAGGAATGGATCGAAACCGATAAGACATCGTCATCGCGGTAGATCAATCGTATAACTTCCTGCTCTCCATTCGAAGTTTCGATCAGATTTAATCCGGCAAAACGCCCTATTCCATAATCAATATGAGTCACAAAATCGCCCACTTGTAAAGAGCGAAGTTCTTTTAAAGTCAGCGCCTTATTCTTAGAGAATTTATTCTTTTCCTTGTAGCGGTGGTAGCGCTCAAAAAGCTGGTGATCCGGGTAAAAAGCCACCTTCGTTTGCTCGTCCACGAAACCTTCTCTTAATGAAATTTGAAGGGGTTTGAACTGAATACTCGTATTGATTTCGTTAAAAATCACTTCGAGGCGTTCTAATTGCCGCGGGGATTCTGAACTGATAATATTGTGAAAACCGTGGGTTTGGTTGTCGAGTAAAGTCGTGGCGAGTCGCTCAAAATCCTTTTGAAAGGCTCCTGGATTCTTAGAAGGAAACACGATGGTTTCCGAGTTTTTCAGGTGGGCTCTTTTGCCAAATTCGATGCATACAAATCCCTGCACTGATTTTTTGATCGTTTTCGCCGTTTCCCAGCGCTCTTCGGGTTTGTTTAATAAGTTGATGTCAGACGAGGAATTCACCTGATATACCATCGTGCCTTTTTCGAAATTCTCCGTCAGAACATCGCTTAAGATAGTCAGATCTTTGATCCAGATCCGCGTGTTTTCAGGTAGAAAGGTGAAAAAGGATTCCCGCGTTTCTTGTATCAGTTTCGTTTGCACATCGGGGATGAGGTGCATCGCAGAAACGGATTGGATGGAAAGCTGGGTTTCGGGGTGGAAGGTTCGAATGCTGTCGACCTCATCCCCGAAGAAATCGAGGCGATACGGGTATTCCGCCGCGTAGGAGAACACGTCTAAAATACCTCCGCGTACCGAATATTGACCCGCTTCATAGACGAAATCTGTTCGTTCGAAATCGTATTCGTTTAGCGTTTCTGCGACAAAATTGCGATCTATTTTATCTCCTACCCGGATGGATAGGGTGTTTTTGACCAAAGACTTTCGGTTAATCACCTTCTCGGTCATCGCCGCGGGATAGGAGACTATGGCGAGACTTTGGCCTGCATAATTACTTAGCATATTGAG
>CAMDSI010000214.1 GCA_945906915.1 Spirosoma fluviale
TTTTCGAGCTGTTTGGCCTTCATCGGATCGAGGTTCATTAACTCCTTGAATATTTCTGGAGAGAAAGAAGGGATACCTTGGTAGTTCAATACTTCGCCTTCAGTAAGTGTATCGCCGATTTTGAAGTTACCTGTATCATATAATCCGACTACGTCGCCTGGGAATCCTTCATCGATGACCTCTTTATCTTGAGCCATGAAATTATAGGGATTCGCGAAACGTACGTTTTTCTTTAAGCGAATGTGCTGGTAAAAGGTATTCCGTTTAAAAGTACCGGAGCAGATGCGTAGAAAAGCGATTCTGTCGCGGTGTTTCGGGTCTAAATTCGCGTGGATTTTAAAGATGAATCCAGTGAATTTCTTTTCTTCTGGTTCCACGATACGTATATCGGTGCCACGCGCGCGAGTAGAAGGTGCGATGCGAGTGAAAGTGTCTAATAATTCTTGTACACCAAAATTGTTCACCGCAGAGCCAAAAAACACAGGAGCAATATCCCCTGATAAATAATCATTGCGATCGAATGCTTCGTAAACACCGTCAATCAATTCGACGTCTTCGCGCAATTGATGTGCGTCACGATCTCCCACGCGCGTATCTAAGTCGGGGGAATCGATGTCTACAGCGACTACTTCTTTTTCGATTCTAGTCTTATTCGCAGAAAATAAATTCAGCGATTTGTCCATCAAATTATATACCCCTTTGAAGTTTTGGCCCATATTAATCGGCCAGGTCAAAGGTCTCACCGAGATGCCTAATTTTTGTTCTAATTCGTCCAAAAGATCGAAAGGGTTTTGGCCTTCTCGGTCCATCTTATTGATAAATATGATGACGGGAGTCTTGCGCATGCGACAAACCTCCATTAAACGTTCTGTTTGTTCCTCAACTCCCTTCACGCAGTCAATCACCAAAATCACGGAATCTACGGCCGTTAAGGTACGGTACGTGTCTTCTGCGAAGTCTTTGTGACCTGGCGTATCCAGAATATTAATCTTTAATTTATTATACTCGAAAGTCATTACGGAAGTCGCCACCGAAATACCACGTTGACGTTCGATCTCCATAAAGTCAGACGTCGCGCCTTTCTTAATTTTATTCGATTTCACCGCACCGGCTGTTTGGATCGCACCCCCGAAGAGAAGCAATTTCTCTGTCAATGTTGTCTTACCAGCATCGGGGTGAGAAATAATCCCAAAGGTTCTACGTTTCGCAATTTCAGTTTCAATCTGACTCATTCGTTCTTCATTAAAAAATCAAGGTGCAAAAATACGCCAAAAAAGGGGGAATTAAAAGGCAAAAAAAGAGCCGGGGCTTTCGCCCCGGCTCCTAACTACACGAAGAGAATTACTCTCTCGTATTCAACAATGATCTTGGTCTACTATATAAGAAGTAAACTACTAATCCGAATACTAACCAAGCCATGGCAAACAATTGCGCCGTACGGCCTAAGTTCAAGATTAAGAACGTATTCACCAAAATACCTAACGGCGCCACGATATTCAAGCCAGACACTTTGAATGGGCGGTCACGGTTTGGATCACGGAAACGTAAAATCCATACCGCTAAGCATACCATCGTGAAGGCAAATAAGGTACCGAAACTAGTCATATCACCTAATAATGAGATAGGGGTGAAACCAGCTACGATAGAAACTACGGCTCCTACAAGGATCGTTGATTTCCAAGGTGTTTTTAAAGTAGGGTGAACTTCTGCAAAGAATTTTGGCAATAAACCATCTTTCGCCATGCCTAAGAAAACACGTGTTTGGCCTAACATCATCACAAGCATTACAGATAATAAACCAGCTGTAGCTGCCGCCGTTATGATAAATACCGCCCAAGGCTGACCCGCTTTATCAAATGCAAAGGCAACTGGCGCCTTTAAGGCATCACCCGTAATATCTTTGTAATTGATCATTCCTGTTAACACTAATGAAACCGCGATGTACAATACGGTACAAATCAATAACGAAGCAATAATCGCAAATGGCATATCCTTCTTTGGATTAATCGCCTCCCCCGCTTGCGTAGACACGGCATCAAAACCGATGTATGCAAAGAAAATCGCAGACGCACCCGAGATAATACCGCCCCAGCCATAAGCAGGAAGCATTTCTCCATTTTCACGGGCAACGGGTACTTCTGCAGGAATGAACGGAGTCCAATTCGCTACATCGATGTAGAAAGCTCCCATGATGATCACAAACAAGATCACGGCTACTTTTATAACAACGATTAAATTATTTGCGCTCGCCGCTTCTTTGATCCCTCTCACTAAAATCCAGGTCACAAACCAAACAATCACAAGAGCAGGTAAATTCACTGAAGCTCCACCGAAAGTAACCGGATCATTCGTCAAATTTTCAGGTAAATGTATCCCAAAGAGATGGAGGAGCTTATTAAAATAACCCGACCAACTCACGGCCACTGTCATCGCGCCCATGGCATATTCTAAAATCAATCCCCAACCAATAATCCAAGCAAATATTTCACCTACCGTTCCGTAAGCATAGGCATAGGCACTACCTTCAACAGGTAACATCGCTGCAAACTCGGCATAGCAAAGTGCCGCAAAAATACAGCCAATACCAGCGATCACGAATGAAAGCGCTAAGGCTGGACCTGCATGATAATGCGCCGCAGTTCCCGTTAAAACGAAAACTCCACCACCGATGATTGCTCCGATACCGATAGCAGTCAAACTCCATTTACCTAATACACGCTTGAGCTCGCTTTTTTGCATGTCTTGCTCAAACATATGCATGGGTTTCTTTCTCCAAATACTATTGTTCATAATCGTAATTTATTTGATGAAAAATAAAAAACCGGCCAATCAAACGATCAGCCGGCAAAAAATTAGTTCTTTTCCTTCTTCGAAGTACCGAAGTCGATCACGATAGGTGCCGCCACGAAAATAGACGAATAAGCACCAAACACAACTCCGACGAACATCGCAAAAGAGAAACCTCTTAATACATCTCCACCGAAGATTAATAACACCGTAACTACTAAGAATACCGTAGTCGCTGTCATTACCGTACGAGACATCGTGTGGTTAATAGACTCATTGATTGTTTTGATCATCAATTCTTTATTTCCAAGATCAGCATCTAA
>CAMDSI010000215.1 GCA_945906915.1 Spirosoma fluviale
ACTGCCATAATCTCATCCGAACGATATTGCTTCACCTCTTCCGGCACATCATCGTTCACTAGGTAAGCATGCGTATTTTCCTCGTGGCTATAATTAAAGATGCCTAAACGATCGAAACGCATACGTTCCACGAAGGAATAAGTTTCCTCAAAGTCCTCTTCTGTTTCCCCTGGATAACCCGAAATCAGAGTCGTTCTTAAAGCGATACCCGGCACTTTTTCGCGAACCGTATGGATTAATTCCTCCGTTTTAGCCCGGGTAATTCCCCGACGCATGTGCTTTAACATGGCATCAGAACCACTTTGGAGTGGCATGTCAAGGTATTTACAGATATTATCGCGCTCTGCCATGGTATCCAGTATTTCGACTGGGAAGCCCGCTGGATAAGCGTATTGCAAGCGGATCCATTCGATGCCATTGACATCGGATAAGCGCTCTAATAATTCTTTTAATTGGCGACCCGATTTGCCTTCCCCTTTTAGGTCTAAGCCGTAAAAAGTAAGGTCTTGGGCGATTAATATCAATTCTTTCGTGCCTTTCTTCGCCAGCGATGAAGCTTCTTTTACTAATTCCTCCATCGGCGTCGACACGTGCTTTCCACGCATTAATGGAATCGCACAGAAACTGCAAGGGCGATCGCAACCTTCTGCAATCTTTAAATAGGCATAGTGCGCTGGCGTCGTCAATAGACGCTCACCTACTAATTCATGCTTATAATCTGCCTTTAAGGCCTTTAGTAAGCGAGGTAATTCATTCGTGCCAAAGAAGGAGTCAACCATCGGAATCTCCCGCTCTAAATCCTCCTTGTAGCGATGGGATAAACAACCCGTCACGTATAATTTATCGATCTTGCCAGCCTGTTTTGCGTCTGCATAGCGCAAAATAGTGTCGATCGATTCTTGTTTGGCATTATCAATAAACCCACAGGTATTAATCACGACGATGTTCGCCTTATCCTTTTTCGCCTCATGCGTCACCTCTAATCCATTCCCTTTTAATTGGGTGTAGAGTACTTCAGAATCGACAAGATTCTTCGAACAACCGAGGGTGATGATGTTGATGGAGGGCTTTGGGGCTACTTTAGTCTTCATGGAT
The DNA here is from genome assembly GCA_945906915.1 of Spirosoma fluviale. Lineage (GTDB taxonomy): Bacteria > Bacteroidota > Bacteroidia > Cytophagales > Spirosomataceae > Aquirufa > Aquirufa fluvialis_D. The sequence continues at coordinate 1,096 of CAMDSI010000215.1, forward strand.
TTTATATCAGCCCGCAATTTACGAAGATTTCAAGCTAAAATTGTCCGCAAGGGATACAATTGTTGCAGACTTTTAGTAGTATTGTAAAAATCATAAACCTTACAAACATGAACAAATTACTTTTGAGTTGCGCGGCGATTTGCTTAGCGTTATCTTCTTTTGGTCAGGTTGCAAACCAACTTTCGAAGGCCGAGAAGAGAAATGGAACTAAACTTTTATTTGACGGTAAAACTTTCACTGGCTGGCATACCTATGGCAAACCAGGTAAAGTAGGGGCATCTTGGACGATTGAAGATGGCATAATTGGATTTGATTTAACTAAAAAAGACGGCGGCGATCTGATTACTGATGCAGCCTATGTGGATTATGATTTCTCGGTGGATTGGAGAATCTCACCTAATGGGAATAGCGGAATTATTTTCAATGTCACAGAAGATGCCGTTAAATACCACAGCACGTATAATACAGGTCCTGAAATGCAAGTTTTAGATGATGACGGCCATCCGGATGGAAAAATCAACAAGCATAATTCAGGTGATTTGTATGATTTAATCAAATCATCAGTGAAGGTAACTAAGCCGGTAGGGGAGTGGAATACGGCACGTATCGTAAATAACAAAGGCTTATTGCAATTGTATTTAAATGGATCGAAAGTCGTAGAAACCCGTACAGATGATGCGAATTGGAAGGCAATGATTGCTGGTTCTAAATTCAAAACAATGCCTGGATTTGGGGTGAATATGCAAGGGCGTATTGCTTTGCAAGATCATGGAAATCCGGTTTGGTACCGAAACATTAAGATCAAAGAATTGTAAAAGAGAAAGGCCTCGATTTTGTGATCGAGGCCTTTTTTTAGGTATCGCTTAGGCTATTTTAGTCCTTTCGTCATCGTCTTCACTCTCAACAGATTCATCTTAGAGGTAATAAACAAGGTCGAGCCATCTTCCCCAAAATTTACATTTGAATTCGGGTTCCCCGTCTCGATGCGTCCTAGTAATTTCCCAGCTGGGCTGATGATCAAAATCCCCCCAGGTCCTGTCGTCCAAATATTACCCATTTTATCTAGTTTCATCCCATCATAACCTCCACGGATTCCTTGTTTGGCTAATTCAGCAGCATCAAAGAAAACACTAGGTTCGCCTAGATTTCCGTCCTTGCCCACGGGGAAGGCTAAAATATGTGATTCCTTCGGTTCTGAGGAGCCCACATACAGGATACTTTCGTCTGGGTTCATCGCTAAACCATTAGGTCTAGCCATTTTAGCATATTGCAAACTCATTTCCCCTTTTTTCGTGATGCGGTAGACCCCCTGAAAGGCTATTTCCTTCGCTGGCTCGTCTTTTCCGCGGCCCGGCAGACCATAAGGAGGATCGGTGAAGTAATAATCTTCATTTTTTGCTTGAATGACGTCGTTCGGGCTATTCAGTTTTTTGCCTTCCCATAATCCACTCAGGGATTTTTTTAATTCCGGTTTTCCCAAAGGCATCTCCGCAATTCGTCTATTTCCGTGTTCGGCAGATACCAGGTTTCCTTTTTGGTTTATAATCAATCCATTCGCACCTGGTTCATAGGAATAATATACTGAGCCTGAATAGCCAGATGGCGTCAAATAAAGAACGGCTCCCTTATTCGCGGTCCATTGATAAATTTTATTTTCAGGTACATCTGAGAACAAAAGGTAGTTCCCTTTCTTCACCCAAACCGGGCCTTCCGACCAAGTATAGCCTTCCGCCACAATCTCAATAGGAGTGGCTGGGTCAATCAAGCTTTTAACGGATTCATCATAGACATGAATCTTGCCGATAGTCTTGTATTGTGCATTCGCCGTCGACTGGAATCCTAGGATTGTGATGAGCGGTAGTATTAATTTTTTCATAGCGTTTTCATCGGTTTATAATTCGTAAATTTACCCAAATTATCCACAAATGATATCGATTTCTAGTCCTATTCTCCTCCAACAAATCACTGATTCAATTAGTGCTCA
>CAMDSI010000216.1 GCA_945906915.1 Spirosoma fluviale
ATCATTCTTTATGATGACGCAACCGACGAGTGGATTAGGTGCAACGCGCCCTGTGCCCAGTAAGGCTAGGTCGAAAGCGCGTTGCATCCAAATCTCTTTATTCAACATGTATTGGTTTGCGGTTACTCGATAAATAACTGTAAATCGCAGGAATGATGTATAAGGTCAAGGTAGTCGAGAATAACATTCCACCTACTACGGCGATACCCATCGATACTCTACTTTGGGAACCAGAACCTAAAGCTAATGCGATGGGTAAAATACCAAGAATCGTACAAAGCGAGGTCATAATAATAGGACGGAAACGAGCGACAGCCGCTTCTTGAACCGCTTTGATTTTTTCAGATCCAGCTTCTTTTCGTTGGTTCGCAAATTCTACGATCAAAATACCATTCTTCGTGACCAATCCGATGAGTACGATGATACCGATTTGGGAGAAAATGTTCAAGGTTTGGCTGAAGTCCCAAAGCGTTAATAAGGCACCCGCCACCGCTAATGGAACGGTAAACAAGATGATAAATGGATCAATAAAGCTTTCGAATTGTGCCGAAAGGATTAAATAGATCAATAAAATCGCTAATGCAAAGGCGAAAAGAAGGGAAGAGCTAGACTCTTTGAATTCCTTACTTTGGCCATCATACGCCGTAGAGAACGAAACATCGAAAGTCTCTTTCGCTAATTTATCCATCTCATTCAAGGCTTCCCCTAACGTAACTCCTTTTGCCATCTGCGCGGTCACCGTAGCGGCTACGTAGCGGTTATAGCGGAAGAGTTGCGGCGGAGTACTTTGCTCCGTGATCTTCACCAGGTTATCCAGCTGTATCAAATCCCCGCGGTTGTTTTTCACGTAAAGAGATTTCAAATCGGAAACATCATTCCGCATCGGACGGTCGATTTGACCGATGATTTGGTATTGTTTTCCATCCATCACGAAATAGCCAAAACGTCTACCCGATAGACCTAACTGCAGGGTTGTAGCCACGTCTTGTATGGAAACTCCTAGGTTTTGGGCTTTATCACGGTTAATTTCTAGACGTAGTTCAGGCTTCGTAAATTTCAAGTTGACATCTGCCACCTCGAATTTCGAACTCTCCCGAACTTTGGCCATAAACAAAGGAATATTCTTCTTCAAACTCTCGAATGTCGACGCCTGAATGACAAATGCAACCGGTAAACCACCGCCACCACGCTGACCAGTGGATAAAGTGGGCTCCTGAATCAAAGTCGCGCGCGCTCCTGTGAATTTCTTAATCTTCGGTTGAATCGCATCCGCAATTTGTTGCTGCGTTCTTCGGCCTTCCGGATCCGCTAAAATAACACGCATACTTCCCGTATTCGAACCTCCATTTCCAAAAGGAGGGGAGGTGATGGAGTAAACGGCATAACGCTCTTTAGCAGGAATTTCAGAGATTAAAAACTTAGCCATCTCATCCGTATAATTCAACATATACTCAAAAGTAGCGCCCTCTGGTGCTGTTGCGTTCACACGAAGACCACCTCTGTCTTCTAGAGGAGCTAATTCCGATGGTATTGCCTCGAATTTGAATAGGGCATAAATAATGCCAAACAAAGTGAACATAATCACCCAAGCCATCCAGCGAATTTTAATAAATGCAGCGAGAGAATCTTGGTAGCCTTTCGTTAAAGCGACAAAGAAAGGCTCAGTAACTGTATAAAACCAAGGTTTTGTATGACTCCCTTTCAATAAACGGGAACTCAACATAGGTGTCAAGGTCAAGGAAACGAAGGCAGAAATAATAACGGATCCCGCCACTACAATTCCAAATTCACGGAAAAGTCGCCCCGTGATTCCTTGCAAGAAAATCACCGGCAAGAATACGGCGGCTAAGGTCACCGTAGTCGAAATGACTGCAAAATAGATCTCTTTCGATCCTTCTATCGCGGCGTCCCAAGGACTCAGACCCTCCTCGATTTTGGTATAAATATTCTCTAAAACCACAATCGCGTCATCCACGACAAGTCCAATCGAAAGAACGATACCTAATAATGTCAATACGTTTACGGAGAAACCCGCTAAATACATAAAGAAGAATACCCCGATCAAGCTGACCGGAATGGCCGTCAAAGGAATGATGGTTGATCGCCAATCCCGTAAGAACAAGAAGATGATGATGGTTACCAATAAAATCGCCATAAAGATGGTTTCTTGGACCTCCTCGATCGATTTACGTACATACTTCGTATTATCGAAACCTTCTTTCATCTCCACATCTGCCGGCAAGGTCAAGCGAATTTGCTCCACTTTCTTGTGAATCGCATTAACGATTTCGATCTGATTCGAACCTGGTTGAGGAATTACCGCGATGGAAATCATCGGTTTCAAATCCCGCTTAAAGAAGGTCTTATTGTTCTCTGGCGAAAGTTCTGCTCTTCCCACATCCGAGAATTTTACCGAACGGTCCCCTTCTTCTTTGATGATCAAATTATTGAAATCTTCCTCCGTGGTCATACGACCCTGGGTTCTCACGGTTAACTCAGTATTAGCCCCTTCGATACTTCCAGAGGGTAACTCGATATTTTGTTTCGCAAGAGCAGAAACGATATCAGGTGCCGTTAAACGAAAGGAGGCCAAACGTTCCGGATCAATATGCAAACGCATCGCATATTTTTGCTCGCCCCATAATTGAACAGAACTAACTCCTGGGATGGTTTGGAATTTCTCCTTGATATTACGTGTCGCTAATTCATTTAATGAAAGAAGGTTCCGCGTGGAAGAGAATACATTAATATTATAAATCGGACTTGCATCAGCGTCCGCTTTCGCCACGATAGGAGGGTCCACGTCTTTAGGAAGCTGCCCCATCGAGCGAGATACGCGGTCACGCACGTCGTTCGCCGCATCCTCGATATTTACCGACAAATCAAACTCAACGGTGATACTGGAACGTCCATCGCGGCTCGAGCTGGAGAGGGTACGAATACCAGCGATACCATTGATGGACTCCTCTAAAGGCTCCGTGATTTGGGATTCAATAATATCTGCATTTGCTCCAGTATAGGACGTTTGCACGTTCACTACTGGCGGATCTACGGATGGATATTCACGTACACCTAA
>CAMDSI010000217.1 GCA_945906915.1 Spirosoma fluviale
AAGGCATCGGATTTAATTCCTATCACCAAGGTTTTTGATTGAATTTGCTTTAAAGCGGCGATCGAACCGCCGCGATTACGACCCACATCTTGCGTATCCATCATTTTCGAAAGTTGAAAATAGGAATAGGCGTTAAAACGCTGAGCTAATTTTTCGCCCTGGTAGCGCTGGTAGGAAACGGCCCGTAAAGACGATCCGAAGGAATTTTCTTTTCTGGCTTGCGTAATCTGATAGGTTTCGTAATTCCGGTAGGAGATCAGGGCAGTCGCGCGTGCGGCTTTCATTCCTTCTATACCCGCCTTAGGCTGGGATTCTTTCCAAGTGGGGTCGACTTCGATGGCCATTCTTTGGGACTCATTAAAAGCAATTCCCCAAGGCGAATGAATAGCGTTCGTCGCTACTAAAATCAAGTTTTCAATCAACCCTGGATTCATAATCGCCCATTCTACGGCTTGCTGGCCACCTAAAGAGCCTCCAATACAAGTTTTGATCTTCGTGATTTTTAATTCCTTCCGCAAAACCTCGAAGCTAGACACGACATCGCGAATCGTCACGTCCGGAAACGTATGAAAATAGGGCTTCCCCGTTCTCGGATCCACCGATAAAGGACCAGACGAACCATAATGCGATCCTAAGATATTCACGCAGACGATTAGGTTATTCTCAGGATTAAAGAGCTTTCCTGACCCTACGAGTCCTTGCCACCATTCTGCCACATCGTGACTTCCGGTGAAGGCATGGCAAATCCACACGACATTATCCTTTTTAGCGTTGAGTTTTCCCCAAGTTTGGTAAGCCAAATCTAAAACGGGCAATTCACCCCCTAATTCAAGGGCAAATGGAGACGACGATTGAAAATGATGAAACTCAGCTTGCATGCACAAAATGGTTTATATTTCCCTAAACAGGCACCGCCTGGGGTAGGAATTAGCACCGGGGTCTACATTTGCAGACGGGTTGCCAGAAGTTCATTGAGCCTAGTCTCTCCCTTCTTCTTTATAAATCAACAAGCGGGGCTTTTTGATTTGAAGACGCAAGTAACAGCCGAATTCGCTTTTTTCCAAAATCTTTGCCGATTAATTCCTTTCTGACGATATTTGCCCCATGTTAAAAATAGGTATTTTCTATGGGGTATTAGGTGGCCTACTTTATGCACTTGCACAAACTAGCCTCCAGACCTACTTGCATCCTGAGCTAAAATTCATCTTTGTCTTTCTACTTTTCCAAACCTATTTAACCTTCAATCTCGCTCAGCTTGGCTTAAAAAAGGATGGAGAGAAATTCATTCCATTCCAACTGATTTCGCTTACGATTCGATTTATTTTTAGCGTCGTTTTCATCGGTTATTTCGCCTATATCCACACCGAAGATATGGTCTTGTTCGCCAGCAACTTTTTTGTACTCTATTTATGTAGCACAAATTTTGAAATTTTTGGTTTGCTTCGTAACTTGCGACGTTTTTAGAAAATAGCAAGATTAATATTTCAGATGCAGGTTAAGACTTCAATACAAAAAATGTACTTTTCGAATATCCTACTAGGGCTATTCCTCAGCTTTATTAGCTTATCAGCGTTCGCAAACGAACCCGCTGCAGCTTCTACTTCTGAGGTGAAAGAAACAACAGCTCCAGCTGAGGCTAAATCAGAGAAATTCGATCCGGGTAAACTAATTCTTCACCACATTGCGGATGAACACGAATGGCACTTCTTCACAGTAGGTCATTTCCATGCTACCCTACCTCTTCCTTGTATTGTTTACACCGCATCAGCAGGTCTGCAAGTATTTTCATCTTCTAATTTCAAAAACGAGCACCACGAGGAGATTCCTTACAATGGTTTCGTTTTAGAGCATGGAAAAATTCACGCGGAAAATGGCGAGAAGGTATATGATGTTTCTATTACGAAAAATGTAGCCTCCTTATTTCTATCAGCTATTTTATTATTGACCATCTTCATCGGTATTGGTAAAAAATACCAAGATAATCCACATAGAGCACCTAAAGGTTTACAATCGATGTTCGAGCCTATTATCATATTCGTTCGAGATGAGATTGCAAAAAATAACATTGGCGAAAAGCACTACCGTCGTTTTATGCCTTATTTATTGACGATCTTCTTCTTTATTTGGTTCAATAACATGTTAGGTTTGATTCCGGGAGGAGCAAACGTGACGGGTAATATCGCCGTAACACTAGTTTTAGCCATCATAGCTTTTATTGTAACGAACGTAAATGGCCGTTCTACCTATTGGACTCATATCTTCGCGATGCCAGGTGTTCCTAAGTGGATGTTAATTATCTTAACTCCGGTAGAAATTGTCGGTGTTTTCATGAAACCGTTCTCTTTAATGGTTCGTTTGTTCGCGAATATCACCGCAGGTCACATCATTTTATTAAGTTTAGTATCCTTGATTTTCATTTTTGAAAACGCAGCTTTAGGACTAGCAGTAGTTCCTTTCTCACTTTTCATGAACGTAATTGAGCTAATTGTTGCCTTCATCCAAGCCTTCATTTTTACGATGTTAGTTTCGAATTATATCGGATCGGCGGTAGAGGAGCATCATCATTAATTTGTAAATTTTTTTTTTTATATAAACCCAAATAGTATGTCTATTTTATCGATTTTATTAGAAGTTTCTGTAGGTCTTGGTCTTGCAGGTATTGGTGCTGGTTTAGCTGCTTTAGGAGCTGGAGTTGGTATCGGCCGTATCGGTGGTTCTGCTATGGAAGCTATCGCTCGCCAACCAGAAGCATCTGGAAAAATTCAAGGTGCGATGTTGATCGTTGCTGCCTTCGTGGAGGCGGTTGCGTTATTCGCAGCAGTAATTTGTCTATTGGTAACTTTGAAATAAGATACCAATCAGAATCTCCAAAGGGTTAGCCTTTGAACCGATTCTACCCCATTTAAAACGCAATTTGGTTTACATTAGGTGCCAAATTGCGTTTTTTGAAACGATTTACATTAAATTAAAATACTATGGAGTTAATCACCCCAGACTTTGGACTTATCTTCTGGCAACTAATTGTCTTTGGAATTTTATTTTTCCT
>CAMDSI010000218.1 GCA_945906915.1 Spirosoma fluviale
AAAGCCGAACCAAAAACGATATTAGGATCAGTCATTTATTCAGGTTTTGGGAGGGTAATGCGGAAAGTGGATCCCTTATTAATTTCAGTCGATTTCAAAACCAATTTACCTTGGTGGTAATTTTCGATGATTCTTTTTGCCAAAGTCAAACCTAATCCCCACCCCCTTTTTTTTGTAGAAAAACCGGGAGAGAAAATTTTCGATGTATTACTAGGCAAAATACCTTTACCTGTATCTGTAATATCAATGTTTATCTTATTATTTTTTCCCTCTTTTAATTCAATGGATAACTGACCTTGGCCACCCATGGCATCGACCCCATTTTTGCAAATATTTTCGATGACCCATTCAAATAAATATTTATTAATGTTCGCATTTTGGTTAGCGGCTAAAGAGGAATGTATTTCGATGGTGACTTTGGACGAAATGCGGATCTTCAAATAACTGATAAAACTTTGAATGACGGCTTCTACATCTTCCAGTTTTAAAACAGGGGTTGAACCAATATTAGAGAATCGGGTCGTAATAGTCTCTAGCCTTTGGATATCTTTAGATAATTCGACCACGATATCCGGATTTATATGTGGCTCATTGCGCAATAATTCCACCCAGGCAGTCAAAGAAGAAAGAGGTGTTCCTAATTGATGAGCTGTTTCTTTAGCTAAGCCTACCCAAACTCTATTTTGCTCTGCTCGTCGTGAATAAGACAGGAAAATATAACCTAAGAAACCGATAATCAAAACCACTAATAATTGTGATAAAGGATAATAGCGCAATAATTTCAATAATTTAGAATTACCATAATAGATATATTCTTTTTGAAAACCCATATCCATTTCAATGGGCTGGTTGTTTTCAGCGATTATTTCTTGCAGCTTTTGCTGAAGGATTTCTTGTTTTTTTTCGGTGCTAAGTGTTTCCGTTAGAGGAATATTGATAGAGTTGAGATGTCCTGATCCATCTTTCCAAATCACCGGAATCGTATTATTCTCATTAATTTTTTTAATCCGTTCAAAAAAGAAATTAATGTCCGCATTGTTATCACTGGTCAATGCATAGCGAATTGTTTCGGCGTATAATTCAATTTGTTGTTTCTCTCTTTCCTCTAGTTTATTAACTAAACCATCTGTAAAGTACAGGGAGAATCCCGCCATCACGACGCTTACAGCGAAAAACGCTACTTTCAACCAAGTGTCTCGGTTGTACAGGGCTAACGGTAAAGAGAAATATTTAAAGATCATATAATTGTCACCCTTAAAAGGGTACGTTCAACACAAATTACCTACCGTTTATCCAATTTCCCAAATTAATTTTCTAAGGTACTATGCAATACAAAGTACCTTAGCTATCTTTGCATTGTCAAATTAAACAAACAATCCATGGATATTGAAAATGCCAAGGTGCAAATGAGAAAAGGAATACTCGAATTTTGTATCCTTAAAATTATCTCAAAAGGGGAGGTATACGCCTCTACTTTATTGTCGGAACTCACTTCTGCAAAAATTATTGTCGTAGAAGGAACCTTATATCCCTTATTAACTCGATTGAAAAATGCAGGGTTTTTAGATTACCGTTGGGTGGAGTCTGTTTCTGGTCCGCCCCGTAAATATTACCTACTAACAGATAAAGGCCAGGAATTTTTAGCTGAAATGTCCTCGACCTGGGAAGAATTACAAACATCCGTTAACCAAATTTCAAACGCTTCACCGAAGGCTTAAAAAATAGACATATGAAAAAGACTTTATCAATTAACATCGCAGGATTTGTCTTCCACATCGAAGAAGATGCCTTTGCTATATTAGATGCCTACTTAAAATCCATTCATGCCTATTTTGAGTCCTTTGAAGGATCGAAAGAGATTATTGCGGATATCGAATCGAGTATTGCGGAGAAATTTTGGAACATCCGAGAAACAGAGAAAGTAGAAGCGATATCTGAAAATCACGTGGAGGCCTTAATTGCTTCTTTAGGAACCATTGCTGATTTCAAGCAAGTGGAAGAAGAGGAGGATAAAAAAGAAGGCTATACAGCCCCTAAATCAGTTGATGGACCTAAGGTTTTCCGACGTGATATCACCCGCAAGAAATTAGGCGGTGTGGCCGCTGGGATTGCACGCTATTTTCAGGTGGATCCGATCTGGGTGCGTTTAATCTTATTAGTATTGCTTAGTGCAAGTTTCCCCTTGTTCCATATTGGAAACATTATTTTCTGGGCTTATATTATTGTTTGGGCAGCTATTCCAGGTGAAATGAATCCGGATGATGATAAATCGTATCGCAAGTTCTACCGCGATCCAGAGAAAAAAGTAATCGGAGGTGTGATGGCTGGCATCGCAGCGTACACGGGTTGGGACGTAGGTTTATTGCGCGTTCTAGCTGTATTGTCTGTGGGATTATTTGGTTCTGGTGTCGTAGCGTATATTGTTATTTTAGCAATTACTCCAGAGGCTAAAACAATGAAGGACAAGATGGAGATGACGGGCGAGCCGATCACGCTGGAAAATATCGAGAACAATATTAAGAAAAGTGTGCAACCGAATGAAACAGAAGAAAATGGATTGACAAAAGTCTTGTTATTTCCCTTCCGTATTGCAGCGACAGTTTTCTCTGCGTTAAAAGGGCCATTGAATGTGCTTCGATGGATCATTCAAATCTTTTTAGGTATCATCTTATTAATTTTGGGTAGTGCGTTTATCATCGTGTTAGTTGCTTTGTGTACAGTTGGATTTACGGGTCTTGACCAAGGGCAGCTAGTCCACATGGGTCCATTGCCACTGTATTTGATCGCAAAGGATTTTCCCTTCTGGGCTGTTCCGGCTTTAGTGATGGCCTTCTTACCCATTTTTGTTTCGATCGTCATCGCAGGAGTTTCCTTATTAGCGAATCGTAAATTCTACAATAAAACCTATAAGATTGCTTCTACCACCATGATTATCGTGGGTTGGGTAGGCTTATTTGCTGCGGCAGCTTTTTATGGCCGGAATTTTCAGCGTTCTGCATCCTATAACGAGGTGAAAGATGTAGTAGTCTCAGATTC
>CAMDSI010000219.1 GCA_945906915.1 Spirosoma fluviale
CGCCGCATTGAACCAATTTTACCTATTGCATTATTCGGTAGGGGAGTTCACGCGGGAGAAGAAACTGATTCAGGATGGCTTAGAACGAAATTTAGTTAAATCCTTGTTGTATTTGCAAGAATTGGAGAAACAGAAGGTGATACGGGAGACTAATGTACCTTTTGAAGAGATTGGAAACATTTTGATGGCTTTTTTGCATTTGATCCCTTCTGGTGAGTCGAAAGTGACTTTGGAAGACTTCTACCGAAATCAGCCTATTACGATTAAATTAAATTCCACCTTAAGTCCGGCGGCGAATGCGGAGAATTACTACCGTAAAGCGAAGAATTTCTCTAAAGAACTAGCCCACTGGGAAGAAAACATTGCCCGTAAACAACAAGAAATAACTGATCTACAAGCGAAAATAACGGCGTTGGAATTAGTGGAAACGCGCAAAGGGTTGAAGCCTTATTTGCAAATTACTTCGGCAAAGAATGCAACAGAGGAATTACCATTTAAGCAATTTGAGGTGGAAGGATGGGCGATTTGGGTAGGTAAAAATGCCAAAAACAATGATCTCCTCACCCTGAAATACGCGAAGAAACAAGATATCTGGTTGCACGCTAGAGACGTCTCTGGTTCTCACGTGATTATTCGAAATCCACAAAACCGAACGGTTCCCGCCTTCGTTATTGAAAAGGCGGCCAGTTTAGCAGCATATTTCTCTAAAAGACAGACAGAATCCCTTTGTCCCGTCATAGTCACCTCTAAAAAATTCGTTCGTAAAACGAAGGATTTACTTCCCGGAATGGTCATCGTAGATCGCGAAGAAGAGGTAGTTTTAGTGAAACCTGAGCTTTGGGATTAGCACAATTCCGATAAAAATCTTAATTTAGACAATTAAAGACCAAAAATTAACTACAAAACTCTATGCAATCAAACGGTTTACAAACACTCGATTACCTCGTTTTCCTATTTTATTTCGTGGTAGTAGCTGGTTACGGCTATTGGATTTACAACAAGAAAAAATCTGAATTATCTGATTCAAATGACTTCTTTTTAGCCGAAGGTTCTTTAACCTGGTGGGCAATCGGAGCCTCATTGATCGCATCAAATATCTCAGCAGAGCAATTTATTGGTATGTCAGGTAATGGTTTTAGACTCGGTCTAGCCATCGCTACTTACGAATGGATGGCTGCAGCAACCTTATTAATCGTGGCGATTTTCTTCATGCCTATTTATTTGAAGAACAAAATCTTCACGATGCCTCAATTTTTATCGCAACGTTATTCTCCTACCGTTAGTTTAATCATGGCTGTTTTCTGGTTAATGCTATATGTAGCCGTGAATTTGACCTCTATTTTGTACTTAGGAGCCCTTGCGATTACTACCATTTCTGGAATTGACATGCAACTTTGTATGATCGGAATGTCTGTTTTTGCGGTACTTATTACCTTGGGTGGTATGAAAGTGATTGGATATACGGATGTGATTCAAGTATTCTTTTTGATCTTAGGAGGTCTTGCTACCACCTATTTAGCTTTACAAATGGTTTCTGATCACTTCGGTGGTGAAGGAATGATGAGCGGTATGAGTCATTTATTGACAAAAGCACCGGAGCATTTCCACATGATTCTAAATAAAGACAATGCGAATTATCCATCTCTTCCAGGCTTAACAGTTTTAATCGGTGGAATGTGGATCATTAACTTGAACTATTGGGGTTGTAATCAATACATCACGCAGCGCGCTTTAGGAGCGGATCTTCCTACAGCACGTAAGGGTATTTTATTTGCGGCATTCTTAAAATTATTAATGCCTATCATCGTGGTTTTACCTGGTATCGCTGCGTATTTATTGCACAAGGATGGCATGTTCCAACAAGAGATGTTGAAAGATGGCGTGATCAATCAAGATAGCGCTTATCCAGTATTATTGAACTTATTGCCAGCTGGTTTAAAAGGCCTTTCTTTTGCAGCTTTAACAGCAGCAGTGGTTGCTTCTATGGCGGGTAAAGCGAATTCGATTTCAACGATCTTCACTTTGGACATCTACAAAAAGTACTTAAATACGAATGCTACAGAGAAACAATTAGTTTCGGTGGGTCGTATCGCGATTATAGGTGCGATGGTATTAGCGATCGTTATTGCTCCATTTATGGGTATTGACAAAAAAGGGGGCTTTGAATTCATTCAAGAATATACGGGCTATGTTTCTCCAGGTATTTTTGCCTTGTTTATTTTAGGATTCTTCTGGAAGAGAACGACTTCGAATGCGGCTTTATTTGCCTTAATCGGAGGTGTTACATTCTCTATTTTAACCAAATATATTCCTACTTGGACGGGCGTAAATGATTGCCTATTCTACACGGCCTTTTTAGATGGAGATGTGTACATGATTCCATTTATGGACCGTATGGGCTGGGTATTTATATTCTGCGTAGTTTCAATGGTGATTATTACCTTAGCTGATCCGGCGAGCAAGAATAACCCGAAAGGTTTAGAGATTGATGCCAAAATGTTCAAACTCGAGCCGTCCTTCATTTTTGGAGCGGTCGTGGTGGTGATGGCTATTGTGGCATTGTACACTTATTTTTGGTAATTTTTTCTGGTAAGCGTTTTAAAATTGTGCTATGCAATAATTTTGTAAACGCTTACCATGAAAAATTCTGTGGACCCATTGACTAAGCTGCGAAGCAGCGACTAAGACGAAGTCGACTAAGTCATAAAGTGACGACTAAGCTGCGCAGCAGCGACTACATCAACAAACCATGCTCATCAAACTACTCAAAAATAGATCGGATATTGGTGCGGGTACGCGTGGGTCAGATATGGGTATTGATGCCTTAGAAATTGCAGCAATAAACCAAGAGGATGATTTTTTTCATCGACACCTTTTTGAGGATATCCCTACTCATAACGAAACTATCTACCAAAAGAATACCAATAGTTTTGCTAAGCGGATTGACCATGTGTTACAGCAATGCGAACGTGTTTGTGCTTATGTTTCGAAGAATTTAGAAAA